>CALUIJ010000022.1 GCA_944320675.1 uncultured Prevotella sp. | reverse complement strand
GCGTCGAGCCATTCGCCGAGCTGTGGAGTGGCCCCGCTGCCGTAGAACGGGTGCGAAGCCGTCACGTTAGAGTTCTTGGCGGCCGTCCAGTAAGCCTGTCCCCACTGCTCGGCGTTGAGCATGTCGTAGGTCTTGGCCACGGTCTGGAGGCTCAAAGAGTAGTTCACGTTGACGGTGAGCTTGTCGCCCTTGCCCTGCTTCGTGGTGATGATTATCACGCCGTTGGCCGCGCGCGAACCGTAGATTGAGGCCGACGATGCGTCCTTCAACACCTGTATCGACTCGATGTCGGCGGGGTTTAGCGAGTTAAGGTTCTCGGTGGTGGCCACTCCGTCGATGATGTAAAGCGGCGAGTTGTTGGGGTTGACGGTGCTCATGCCGCGCACGCGGATGGTGGAACTGCCGCCGCCCGGGGCCGCGTCGTCGGCGATGGTCACGCCGGCCAGCTTGCCCTGCATCGACGAGAGCATGTTAGGATTTGAGGCGCTCATAGGCTCGTCCATGTCCATCACGGCCACCGAACCGGTAAGGTCGGCCCTGCGCTGGGTGGTATAACCCGTTACGACGAGCTCCTCCATGACGTTGTTGTCCTCCTTCAGGGTGACACCGACGTTGGGCCCGGCCGTCACGGTGGCCGTCTTGTATCCTATATAGGATATTTTCAACTTTGCGCCTTGCGGCACTTTCAACTTGAAGTTTCCGTCGAAGTCGGTAACGGTGGCGTTCTTGGTGCCTTCTTCGGTCACCGTAGCACCGATGATCGGCTCGCCCGTCTCGTCCTTAACGGTGCCGCTTACGTCGGCCTGCTGGGCGAAAGCGGCCGTACCGATGACGGCAAGCACTGCGCCGAGCAGTATTCGCTTAATGTTTCCCATCATAATTTTTACGTTTTGGTTAATAAATAGTTTTAAATTTCGTTGCCGCAAATTTACGGCAAAGCATTAAGCTTGTATGAAAAAATCATTTCATTATCTGTAAAATAACGTTCATGAAACAAATTTCATACGTTTTGTTCCAAATATGCCGCCGTCCGACAAGCTTGCAATATTGTTGCACCGATGTTACAACGCTTTGTATATCACTGAAAACCAATAAATTAGCAGCAACAACGCAAAAGCTTACCTTTTACGTCGCAAAAGGTAAGCCCCCATGACGCAAAAGACCGTCTTTCGGAGTGCAAAAGACGGTCTTTCGCAAACGTGCCGGCCATGCGCGGCAGAGCGGCTGGTTCACCTTACGTCGCCCGGAGCCCGCCCGAACTGGTCGCGGAAACACTTCGAGAAATACGACGGCGAGGAGAAACCTACCTCGTAAGATATTTCGGAGACGGTCATGCCGGTGGTCTTCAGTAGGTGCTCGGCGCGCTTCAGGCGCGTCATGCGTATCAGCTCTACCGGCGACTGGCCCGTGAGCTGCTTCACCTTGCGGTACATCTGCACGCGGCTAAGCCCTATGGCGGAGCTTACGGTCTCGACGGTAAGGTCGGAGTCGGCCAAGTGCTCGTCTACTATACGGCGGAAGTCGGCCATGAAACGGCCGTCGGCGTCGCGGCATTCGCCGGCGGATTCTTCCTCGGAAGAGCCGTAAACGTATTTCAGGCGTTTGCGGTTCTCAAGCAGGTTGCGCACCCTGGCCTCGAGCACCTTGCTGCTGAAAGGCTTTGTTATGTAAGCGTCGGCGCCGCAGTCGTAGCCCTCGGCGCGCTGCTCCTCGAAGGCCTGCGAGGTGAGAAGTATTACGGGCACATGGCTGGTGGCCGTGGCCTGCTTAACGCGGCGGCACATCTCGAGGCCGTCCATCACGGGCATGAGCACGTCGCACACTATCAGGTCGGGCACGTTCTTAAGCGCGAAGTCGAGCCCCTCCTTGCCGTCGGCGGCCTGGGCGACGTCGTAGCCGTCCTGCAAGAGCGCGGCCACATACTGCCTTACCTCTATGTTGTCGTCGACGACGAGCACGAGCGGACGCGACTGGCCCTGCCCGGCAGGCTCAGGCACTCCTTCCACTGTATCGGGAACGGCCGGCACGCCTTCCGCCCGGACTGCTGATCCATCGGCCGAACCGGAGCCGGCCTGCGCGGCCACGGCACCGGCCGCGCCGCAAACGGCCGGACCCACCGCAGCCGCGGCGGCCCCGCATGCAGCCGACGGCAGCTCTACGGTGAACTCGGAGCCTTCGCCCTCTGCGCTCTCCACCGTCACCCGACCGCCGTGAAGCTCGGCGAATGCCTTTACCACGGCTAGGCCCACGCCCGTGCCGCCCCCCGAGGAGCCGACGCGGTAAAACTTATCGAATATCTTCCCCATGCTGTCCTTAGACATGCCTATACCCGTATCGGCCACCGAGATTACGGCCCCGGCACCGCCGCGGGCCACCCTCACCGTGACGGAGCCGCCGCGGCGGTTGTATTTCAAGGCGTTGCTCACGAGGTTGTAGCATATCCGCTCCACCTTGTCGTAATCGGCCGTGACGGTCAGTCCGTCGGCCACGTCGAGGTTTATCCTAACGTCAAGCGTGGCGGCGAGCGACTCGAAGTCGCCCGTCCACCGCCTTACGCTCGCGCCGAGGTCGAACTCCGTGAGCCTTAGCTTCATCTTGCCGTCCTGTATCTTGCGAAGGTCGAGAATCTCGCCGACAAGCTTAAGCAACATGGCGGCGTTGCGCTTAACGATGCCGAGCATGCGCCGCTGCTCCGGGGTGGTGCCGCCCGAGGCGAGCATGCGCTCCACAGGGTCGGCTATAAGCGTGAGCGGAGTGCGCAGGTCGTGGCTCAGGTCGGTGAAGAAGGCCAGCTTGGCGTCGGCCGCCTCGCGCTCCATGCGCCGCCTTACGAGGGCCGTGCGGTATAGCGCGGCCAACGTTACGACCACGAGCACGAATATCACGACGCTCATTAGGAAGTAAATCTTCTGGTGGCTGTATTGGGTGAAGAAGAAGTCTATCCTGTCGTGCAGCTCCTCCAACTGAGTGCTCAGGTGGGCGGTCTCCTCGGCCTGCAGGAGCAATGTCTCGGCGTTGTCGCGCGTAACGAGGGCTGCTTTCATGTAATTGTTGCGCTCGTAGGGCTTGCCTTCGATGACGTTGAGTGCGAGCTGGATAACAAGGTCGCCTCGCGTGGGGTAGATGTGCGACGCTTCGAGCACCCCGTCGCGCACGAGACTGATGCCTCCGCCCTCACCCGGCAGCGCGTCTACGCCGACGAACTTTATCGTCTTCTCCAACCCGAGGCGCTTGGCGGCCTGCCACGCGCCGAACGCCATGCGGTCGTTTTGGGCGAAAACATAGTCGGGACGCACGCCTGCGGCCAACAGCGAGTCGGCCGCCTGCCGGCCGCTCTCCTGCAGCCATGTACCGTTGACGGCGGCGACGAGCCTTATGCCGGGATGCCGCGACAGGGCTTCGACAAAGCCCTTATGGCGCTCTATGGCCGGCGACGAGCCTTTAAGGCCCATTATCTCGACCACGGTGCCGCTGCCTTTCAGCTGCGTGGCAATGTATTCGCCCATGGTGCGCCCTATCTTCTCGTTGTCGGCCCCTATGAACGCCGTATAGCGGTCGGCGCCGGCCGTGCGGTCGAAGAATATCACGGGGATGCCCTTGCCGTAGGCCTTAAGGATAGGCTCGGTTACGGAGTTGACCTGGTTTGGCGCAACGATGAGCGCGTCGACGCCCTCGTCGACGAAGCGGTTTATCTGCTCGGCCTGCTTCTCGTCCATGTCGTCGGCCGACGCTATGCGCACTTCTACGTTGTCGTAAACGTATGCCGCGTCGCGCATCTCGTTGTTGAGCTTGTCGCGCCAGATGTCCTCGCTGCACTGCGACACGCCTATGACGTATTTCTTCCCGCCCTGGGAGCACGAGGCGAGACAGGCGCACGCCGCAACGACGAGCACTAACGCCACGGCATACACCGGCTTGGCGGCATGGCGGATGTTATATGTTAAACTGTTTTTCATGAGGGCTTGGTTATGATACAGATGCAAATTTAGTGTATTTTTACGTAAAACACGACGTATAATGACAGTTTATTAATAAAAATAATAATACGGAGCCGAAAGCAATCTAAAACCCCGCAAGGCCGGCACGGCCGGAAGCCTCACTGCAAAACACGGTCTTCCGCCGTGCAAAAGGTAAGCTTTTACGCTGCAAAAGCTTACCTTTCATACGCTAAAAGGCCACGTTTTGCACGGCGGCATTCCGTCGGCACATAACACGCTGCATATCAGGCATTTACAGAACAACGACAGACTAAGGCCGGAGAAACTGACATTTTATTGCCTGCGGACTTGCGCCGCAGACGGGAAAAAGGTTATCTTTGCATAAGATAAACTGACACACATTATAAATAAAAAGGTGGAATGAAACGGAAATATATCATAGCCGTAGACTCGTTCAAGGGCTGCCTTACGTCCGAGGAAGCCGAGGCGGCAGTGGCTGACGCCCTGCGCCACGGCGGCGGAGACGTCGAGACGGCGTGCATGCCGATGTCCGACGGGGGCGAAGGCATGCTTGAAGCCTTCACCGCGGCCATGGGCGGCAAGATTGAAGGAGCCTACGTACACGACCTGATGATGCGGCGGCGGTGGGCCGAATACGGCGTAGCACCCGACGGCACGGCCGTTATCGAGACGGCCAAGGCGTGCGGACTGACACTGTTGGCCACGGAAGAGCGCAACCCTCTGAGGGCGACCACATACGGAGTGGGCGAACTCGTGGCGGCGGCGGTAAGGCGGGGATGCCGCAGGTTCATAATAGGCTTGGGCGGCAGCGGCACGAGCGACGCCGGCATAGGCATGCTGCGCGCCCTGACCGACAGGCTCGCGCCGCGCGGAGGTACGATAGACGACGCACTGGGAGGAAGCCTGGGGCAGTGCCGCTTCACGCTGGCGTGCGACGTGGAGAACCCGCTGCTCGGCGGCAACGGCGCAGCGGCGGTGTTCGGTAGGCAAAAAGGAGCCACGCCCGACATGCTGCCCGCCATAGAGCGGCGTGCCGGGAGGTTCGCACGCGCATCGGCACTACACTTCGGTTTCGACCGCTCGCGGCAACCGGGAGCAGGAGCGGCCGGCGGACTTGGCTACGCCTTCATGCAATATCTCGACGCCGAAACGCGCTCCGGAGCCGATCTCCTGTTAGACCTTTGCGGATTCGACGGCGCACTTGCAGGCGCCACGGCCGTAATAACAGGCGAAGGCCGCGCCGACCGACAGACGCTGATGGGCAAACTGCCGCTAAGGGTAATGCAGCGCGCAAAGCACCAAGGAGTGCCGACATGGCTGCTGGCCGGACGGGCGGACGATAAGGAAAAACTGACGGAAGCCGGCTTCGACAAAGTGATAAGCGTAACTCCTGAAGGCACGCCCATGACGGAAGCCTTGAAAAAAGACGTGGCCAAGAGGAACATACACGCCGCCATCGCCTCGATATTAAGAAGTTAAAGGATTCAATCTAAGAAGTTAAAGGATTCAATCAAGTTAAAGGATTCAATCTAAGAAGTTAAATGATTTAAAGAAGTTATAGAAGTTAAAGCAATTACCTTTGTTGTGTAAGGACAATGTTATGAAATTTTCATGCATTTAATCGTCTCTTGCAACAAAGGTAATGGCTTTAACTTCTATAACTTCTTTAAATTCTTTAACTTCTTACTTGACAAACTCCCCCACGAACGCACTTACACGCTCAGCGTATTCCTTGGGATAATCGTGGAACGACTTGGCATGGGCGCACCCGGGGGTTATCCATATAGGATTGAAATGACGGTAAACGCCGCCGGAAGACAGATGGACGGGATTGGCATTGTAAAGCGGAAACACCATCGGCGACGGCACATAATCGTCGGACGAACCGTGGATGTAGAGCATCGGAGTCTCGTTCTTAGCCAATTGGCTCACGGGCGAGGCCTCGCCGAACGTCCAACCGTAACGCAGTTTGCATAACAGGCTGGCCGCGTAAAGCACGGGAAAATCGGGCAGGCCGAACTGGTCGGCCAACTGATGGCTGAACTCGTCCCACACGCTGGTATATCCGCAGTCCTCGACAAAGCACTTCACGCTCGGCGGCAGTTGCTCGCCCGACACGTTCATCACCGTAGCCGCGCCCATCGAAACGCCGTGGACAACCATGCGCGGACGGCCCGTCGAGTCGGCGAAAAGGCTGTCGGCCACGCCTATCCAGCGCATGACGTCCATGCGGTCCTTCCATCCCATCCGTATGTCTGCGCCCCCGCTCAGTCCGTGGGCGTGCAAGTCGGGCAACATTATGTTGTAACCCATGTCGGCGTATATCTTTGCTATGGGCAGCATGCCTACGTAGCTGTCCTTATATCCGTGGACAAGCAAGGCCGTGCGCCCCGCTGCATTACGGCCACGGGCGTAGACGGCATGGTGGCGGCAACCGTCGGGCATGACGACAAAAGTATCGCGCAAGGCCTTGGCATGCCGCATGCTGTCCACCCAATGGCGCATGTATGGATACTCGTCGAACATCAGCCCGTAACGCCGGGCAATGTCTCCGGAGTCGGGCGCGGGCTTAAGGGCATAGTCGAGCATGAACCAGCCCGCGCTGAAAGTCGACAATACGAGCAGCACGAACACTGAAACGACGGTTATCGTAATCTTCTTTTTCATAGAAAAACCTTAATGAATTAAAAATTAAGAGTTAAGAATTAAGAGAATATGCTTCGCAGGCGGCAGTCAAGGCCAACTTCCTTAATTCTTAACTCTCATACTTTCTTAACTCTGAGTTCTTAATTCTTAACTCTTAATCCTTAACTCTCCCCGCCCTTATATTGAACTCGCTGACGTTGGAAACTACGTCGTGGTTGCCCTTGACGGCATACACGCGGAAGGTCAGTCCGCCGGCCTTCAGCCTCTTGCCGGCCTTCACCATGGCCGTATAACGCACGCCCTTACCCGGCAGTATGCGCTCTACGTGGATGGTGCCTGATATGCGCACATGCTTGTTACCCGTAGTTTCAACCACCATGGGCTGCACGTCGTACACCGCTTCGTCCGACCTATTGTACACCTCGAAGATAACCTTGCTAAGCTCGCCGGGACTAAGGATATGGTCCTGGTTGTCGTCGACGAAGCGCGCGCCGTGCACCTCAAGGGGCACGCCTGCAGGCTTTTCAGGCAGGCGTATGCCGTCGTAGCGCACCGAGGGGGTAACGTCTTTAGGATGCGTGGCGGTATAGTCGCCGGTATAATCAGAGCCTTGGAAATCATAAAGCACGTCGTCGCCACTGTTGGTAGGGTCGAACCCGCTCTCGTCGCCGCCGTAATAACCGCCTCCGCCGTTATAATAAACGTCGTTGCCTTGCGTGGCCGCCTCGCGGTGCTCACGGTATTTACGCTCAAACCGGCGGTCGTCGTAAGCGCGCCGCTCCTCGACTTTCTTGTCGGCCTGCGTCCCGACGGCGCCTCCTACGGCGGCCCCGCCGGCCATGCCTACGAGCGTGCCGATGTCGCTGCCGCGCGGACCGCCGGCTATGCCGCCGATGGCCGAACCGATAATCGAGCCGAACGTAGCCCCGGTATAAGCCCCCGAACCGGCGTACGTGCCGCAACCGCTGAGCAGCGTCACGGCGCATAATGACAGTATTGCTATTTTCCTCATGGCCACCTCCTTGTATTTCTTGTAGGCAAAGTTAAGCATAATCCGTGACACCATGGCACCGAAAAACCATAAACTTTATTAATTCGCCCGTCACGGAGCTAAAGACATGGCACCGGCAACGGCCCTACCTGACCGCCAGCAAAGCGCCGTCGGCCATAAGCGGACAGGTTACGATGCTGTTACAATATGTATTTCAGCATTTGATCTTGTAACACGAACGACAAGAAATTACTAACTTTGCCGCGGCAAACAGAACTAACAACCTGAATATGAGAAGAATATTCATCATCGCCGCGTCGGCGTTATTACCGCTGGCGGCAACCGCGCAGAGCGCGTGGGACGAAATAGCGCAAAACCCGAAACTCGCAGCAGGCAAATACTTAGCCTATGAAGCACCGGCGGAAAAGGCGGCAACGCCGCCTGCCGGATACGAGGCGTTCTACGTGTCGGCCTTTGCGCGGCACGGCTCGCGCTACCTTACGGACAAGGAGAAGTATGATTATCCGCTCGGGATACTGGAGAACGCCGGCCGCGCGGGCAAACTGACACCCGACGGCAAGCGCGCACTGGCAATAATAAGGCGCATGGCCGAAGAGGCCGAAGGACGCTACGGCGAACTCACGAAGAAAGGAGCCGAGCAGCACAGGCTGCTCGTAAGCCGGATGGTGGCACGCTGGCCGGCGGCGTTCGCCGACGGGACGCACGTCGACGCACGCTCGACGGTGAAGAGCCGCGCATTCCTCTCGATGGCCAACGGATGCGTCGAACTGGCCCGGCTCAACCCCGCGCTCAACATAACGATGGACGCAAGCCTGAAAGACGTGCCCTACCTGAAATACAAGAGCAAGGCTTACGACAGGCAACACATGGCCGACGCCGACGACGCATTCCGCCGGGCCGACAGCGCATACGTACACCCGGAACGCCTGATAAGGCACATCTTCACCGACTACGCCTACGCAAAGACGAAGGTACTCTCGCCAACGGCGTTCATGCAGGCGCTGTTCGAACTCGACGGCATAAGCCAGAGCAGCTACGGCATGCCCTCGCTCGCGTTCCTCTTCACCGACCGCGAACGCTACGACCTATGGCAGCGCAACAACTTCGAGTGGTATTACGAGAAGGGGCCGTCGCCCCTCAGCGGCGCATGCATGTACAAGCTGGGGCGCAACCTGCTCGAGAACTTCGTCCTCACGGCCGACACCGTGATAGCCTCGGGCCGCACGGGCGTCACCCTGCGCTACGGACACGACACACAGCTGGCGCCGCTCGCCGCCCTGATGGGCTGCGGCAGGCTGACCGAGGCCACGGCCGACTGGCAGCGCATAGCCGACACCTACCGCACGTACCGCATCATACCGATGTGCGGCAACGTGCAGATGGGCTTCTACCGCAAGGCCGGAAGCACGGACATACTGGTGCGCGTGATGCTCAACGAGCGCGACGCCGACCTGCCCGTAAAGACCGACTGCGCCCCGTTCTACCACTGGAGCGACCTGCGCAAGTACTGGATGGACACGGTGAAGTCCATCACCCTGCCCGACGTCATCACAGAGGACGACCGACGGCCCGGCACGCATTCATAACGCATTGATTATCAGCAATATTTCAAAAGGCCACCTTTTAGGACGTAAAAGGTGGCCTTTTGCATTGCGACAGACGGCCTTTTACATCGTAAAAGGTTACCTTTTGTGGTTCATCCGCAAATCGGTTGTATGAGAATAAATATTAAATGAATATCCGCAATCGGCCAAATACTTACTTGCATCCTTTTCTAATAAGTCTGTGGCATACCGTCATTCCGGGCTTAGACCCGGAATCCAGTGTATGCAACTAAGTTGTTGACGAAAGTGTGTTTACTGGATTCAGGGTCTAAGCCCGGAATGACGGTATGCCACAGACTTATTAGAAAAGGATGCAAGTAAGTATTTGGCCGATTGCGGATATTCATAAATATTAATCCATAAGCTTATCCTTTTTGTTTATGACTACATCCTACTATAATCCAAACGGTTGGTAACTGTCATGCCGCATCGGGGTGCGGCATGACAGTTACCA
>CALUIJ010000021.1 GCA_944320675.1 uncultured Prevotella sp. | reverse complement strand
ACTCGTTATTTATGGGCGACTTCGTTATCGGGCTTGATTTCCTCATGCAATGCGGCGAAGCACAATTCTATCCCAAGGAAGGAAAAATCGTATTCCCCGAACGGCTCACTCCACTGCCTCCTACCGGTCATAACATATACAGGAACGAGTCGAACGCAATCTTTCTCGAAGCATACGTTGACGGCGAGCGCTGCAAGTTCATATTCGACACAGGCCACGCCTCTAACTTAAACTTCTCAAAATCATACTATGACAGGCACAAACTGAAATTGGACAAAACCGGCAAGAAAACCGAAGGATTCCACGGCGGCGTCGGATATACGGGAAAGTACACATACCTTATGATACCCGACGTTACTGTCAATGTCGGCGGCACAGACATAACTTTTAACAAGGCGGCAGCTGATTATGAGAGTGTGTCGTCGGCTACGCCTTTCGACGGCAACGTCGGTGTCGGCCTGATTCAAAACTGCCGCAAGGCAACACTCAACCTAAGAGACCTGTTCCTTAAGATTGAGAACTGACATCCTGACAAATTCCACAAAACAGAAAAACAAAAAAATAAATTTATGAATATCCGCAATCAACCTAAACACATCTAATTCCACATCCGCTACTAAGCAGTCGGCTGGTATTTGTCATTGCCTTACGGCGATTTTCAATTCCGGGCTTAGCCCCGGAATCCAGTAAATAACTTCTTACCAACAACTTGGCTGCATGCACTGGATTCCGGGTCTAAGCCCGGAACGACAAAATGTCTTGTTGCCTGAATGAGAATGGAGATTAGGTTGATTGCGGATATTCAAAATAAATTTAATGCCTTTCCGCAGTCGCAATGTCACCATACATCCTTTGCAACTGAGCATCAATAAGTTACGCCGTAGCATCCAACATGCAGTTCTTCGCCGAACGCCGGCGCAAGACAATAGTGCTGAGCACCTCGGCCGAAGCGTCATCGCCGTTCGCCGGATTCCACAGCTTGTGCACATCCGTTCCCGAAAAGCAGCTCGTGCGCTCCCTGCTCTCACACGAACAGGCTGCACACGCCCGCGGGCGCAACATGCCCTCTACCCCACAACTGCCAACAGAAACGCAACTGTCGCCGCGCGAAATAGAGGTGATGGCGCTCATCGTGAAAGGCCTCATCAACAAGGAGATAGCCTCGCGCCTTAACATCAGCTTGGCCACCGTCGTCACCCACCGCCATAACATAATGGAAAAGCTCGCCCTGAAGAGCGTATCCGCCCTTACAATCTACGCCGTAACCCGCGGATATGTAGACATCAGCGAGATATGACAGTCTTGTAAAAAACAAGCCGTTTACGCCATGAAAACCGCCCATTTGCATACCGCAAACGGCTTATTTACCTAATGAAAAACGACGCTTTACCTTATACTTACCGATTTACAGTCAGTTCGTGACGAATAACTACGCAATTTTCATACGCCCTGCGACTAACGGCAACATAGCCCCATTGGAATTTGTATCTTACGCATTTTCAATAAAATATTTTTATAAAATCCCCTTTTTACTTTGTAGTTTCATATAAAAACATTATCTTTGAAGCAACTTTCGCCGTGAAGCGTCGTGGCGTTGGTTATTTCGTGGGTAAAATATTAGCGTTGGCTATTATTCTTGTTCTGTTGTGAAACTTAGGAACTTTCATTAGAATTGGACATGAATGATGGGTTACGCCTACGTTTAGCGTAGGCGCATCTGTCGTATCTATCAATTCTAAGGTATCCTAAGACCTCACAACAGGTAGACCGTAAAGATGCTCTTACGCTTCTTTTGTGTCTGTAAGTTTATGGCCGGTCTGATTGTTTTCATCACGACTTTATCATAACAGCTTAACAAACAATCTAAACATAAAAAAGTATGAAAACAAGAATTATCATCATGGGAATGGTTCTGTCTTTCGCTTTACCGACCTTTTGTCAGGCGCAAAGCATGAAAGACAGGTTCAAGCAGCGTAAGGAATTACTTAAGATGAACAAGGACATGCAGGGCGAAAAGACCTCAAAGGAATCACGCAAGCAGGCCAAGGAAATGAAGAAAGAGGGCTGGAAAGTTGCTCCGGGGGCGTTGTCGCTTGAACAGCAGATAGAACGTTCGTCGCTCTACCAAAACATGTTCGAGGAAGATTTGGTTACTCCGATGTACGTATGGGGCGACGCAAGCACCACGGCCGAAAATTACGACGCCGGCAAGATGCAAGCCTTAGAGTTGGCACGCCTCAACCTTGTAGGCTCGATAGAGGCCAATATAACGCAAATAGTTGAAAACAACCGAGACAACAAGCAGCTCAGCGCAGGCAAGGCTGCTTCTGTGGTGAAGACCCTCAGCGCGTCGAAATCGTTCATAACCCAAAAGCTCGGACAGACAATACCAATCATAGACACTTACCGCGAACTGCCCAACGGCAACGTGGTTGTGCGTGTGCAGACGTTTTACAGCATGGAGAAAGCTCGTGAGATAGCTCTCGAAGTTGTACGCGGCGAATTGGAGAAAGAGGGAGAGGACTTGGGCGACGAGCTTGACCAATTGCTTGGCGAATAATGTGCGTATATAGTAATGTAGTGAGGCTGTTTGCAGTCTTGCTCTTATCGTGTTGCTACACCGTGGCCGTAGCGCAGAAGATTGTCAAGGTGCGCGGCGAATACGTTTACCGTGGGCCTGAGAACGTGTCGCTAACTGAAGCCCGGCGCATAGCCTTAGAACGAGCCAAGATACAGGCTTTGGCCGATAAGTTTGGCACGGTGGTGTCGCGCACCAACGCAACCACCGTGACCAACCGCAAGGGACGTTCGTCGGTCGACTTCATGACCATAGGCGCAAGCGAGGTGCGCGGCGAATGGATCGAGACCATCGGCGAGCCTGTCTACACCGACCCTTTTTACGAGCAGGGCATGCTTGTGTTCAAGGTCGAGGTTGAGGGGCGCGCACGCGAGATAAAGGGTGCAGGCGTTGACTGCGAAGTGCGCCTGCTGCGCAACGGCACAGAGCCGCGCTTCGAGAGCGAAACATTCCGCAGCGGTGACGACCTTTATCTTTACTTCAAGTCGCCCGCCGACGGCTTCCTTGCCGTCTACCTGCACGACGAGGCTTTAGGCCGCGTCTACTGCCTGCTGCCTTACAAGGCTTCCTCGGCCGCCGCTTACCACATAGAGCATGACCGTCCTTACGTCTTCTTCTCGGCCAAAGCCGCCACGGCGGAAGAGCGCGCCGTTGTCGACGAATACACCATGACATGCAGCCGTTCTACGGAGCACAACACGGTCTACGTCGTCTTTTCGCCGAACATGTTCGCCAAGGCAAACTCCACCGTATCAGCAGAACTCCTACCGCGCGAGCTATCGTTCAAGGACTTTCAAGAATGGTTGGCGGAATGTAGGACGCACGATGTGGGAATGGAGGTTTGGACGAAACGGATTGTTGTAAGTAAAAATTTTTAAATTATATGGAAAAGAAAAAAGATAAAGAAAAGGAATTAAGAAACTTAACAATAGATACGCTTATCAAAAAATTAGAACAGACAAAAAGAGATATAAGCATTACAATAGAAGTGTTGGAACGTGTAAAAAAAGAAAATGATACAAATTTTATTTATGAAATAATAAGGCTTGCAAAAAAGTATGATACTCTATTTTGTGATACAAAAGTAATATATTCGAAAGATTTATTAACACCTGTCAGTGATTATGAACCAAATAAGGAAAATATATGGTAAAGCTGCGCATGACGATGTGAAACATGATATATTATACCAATTAGAATATTCAGCCTCAAAACAAGCCGATAGCTGTTCTAAGAAAAGTGATAGGCTTATTTATGTCATGTTTTTATCTGCTTGGGGATTTTTATTTAAATCATCCACAAATATAGACAAATTCATTTTAGGTATAACGGTAATCCTTGCTGTTATTTATTTCGCCTGTAAGATATTTCGATTATATCTTTTTTCTGCGTTTGCGCGTAATATGTTTAAACGAATATTAAATAATGAGGTTAGTTATGAGGAAGCACATAATTTATATAACCAAAAAAGTGATTGGACTTTTAATGTATTAGAGGTGCAACTTGTTATTCTTGTTTTAATGGTGATTTCATTATGCTTTTATATTATAAAATTATTATGGTAAAATGTCGTCTTATAGAATTTAATAAAATGAAAAAGATATTTTTAACTATGGTTTTTCTGTCAGCGATAGTTCCGGTTTTTGCTGACGTGGTTATACTTATTGATACGATTAGAATTGATGGGGTTTTATATCAAAGATATGATAAAACGCCGTTTGAAGCTGATGCTTACATAGATGATGAAACGAATCGTGAAGTAGTAAAAATTTTGTCTAAGATAAAAATGTCAGGGAAAGAATATCCAGTAGTTTCCTTAAATAGTGATTTTTCAACAAATTTTACTACAAAAGAGATTATATTGCCTGCAAATATAAAGAGTGTACATATTTATAATTTCCATAATTTGGAAAAGATAACATTACCGGATTCTTTACGTCATTTTTCTATTTCTAACTGTGGAGTTAAATCTATAACAGTACCTGAAACAATTGTATCTTTAAGTATAAGAAATAGTGAATCTTTGGAAGAGGTTAACATTCCAAATACAGCTAAAGCAATAAAAGAAATTGAAATACATAGTAGCTCATTAAAAAAGTTAATTTTACCCAATTCTCTAAATGTGATAATAGAAGATGGAGCTTTTTCCGGTTGTAGTAAATTACAATCAATAACACTTCCCGATAAAGTTACGTTTGAAGAAAATTATAGTACACATCCTTTTTTGGGATGTGTATCATTAGAAAAAATTGAGGGAACAACGATAAAGTATCCTTCATATATATTTGAAATGTTTTCGTCCAATGATCCAAAAATAGAAGAGATACCATTCGTTAAGAAAATACCTCAGATTAAGTCAAGTTTTACCTATTTCGCCCAAGAAAGGATAATGAAAGAAATAGAGGTTTGGCAAAAGAAGAAAGAATATGAAACCTCGGCGCAGTGGCAGGCGCGTGTGACGGAGGCGAACAGAGCGAAAAAGGTTCAGGAGTTTACGGAAAGGGCAAAACAAGAATATATAAAACAAAATATATACAACATTCCGGATGAAAAAGGAAAAATAAAAAAAGTGCCTTTGTCATGCAATGTCGGTTATTACGATGCTGATTACGAAGTTTTTCCGATAATCGATAAAAAATTCGGGACATTCTATGCCAGCGTGCCGCAAGCCGAGGCGCAAAACTTCAAGAACAATTTTAGCAGCGTGAAGATAACCCCTGAGTTCGGCATAAAGGACGACCACATAGGCGTGATAGCTGCAACATTCGCATTGGGCGACAAAGTTTACCGCAGCGCGGAGAACTTCAGCAACGCCGGGGCGGACAAGGACATAGCAATAAACCTGCCGCCGCTGCAGATTAACATCAGTGGGGAATCGTCACAACCGACCGTGCCGACAGTAAAGGTAGACAACTCCATCGACTTGCAGATACCGCAGACAGCGGCAAGTAACACTAACACATTCGCCGTTATAATAGGCAACGAGAACTATACGCAAGTGGCTAAAGTGCCTTACGCCAACAACGACGCAAAGGTGTTTGCCGAGTATTGCAAGAAGACGTTGGGGCTGCCGGAGAAGAACGTAAAGGTCTACACCGACGCTACGTTCGGCACGATACTTGAAGCGATTAACAACATTTCGGCCATTGCCAAGGCGTACAATGGCGACCTTAACGTAATATTCTATTACGCTGGCCACGGCGTGCCAAACGAGAGCACGGGCGACGCTTACCTTCTGCCAGTAGACGCAAGCGGACGGCAGACCGAAGCGTGCTATCCACTTGACCGCCTTTACGGCGAGCTTGGCGGCATGCAGGCACGCAGCGTAGTAGCCTTTATCGACGCATGCTTCAGCGGTTCTGAGCGCGGCAATGGCATGCTGGCATCGGCGCGTGGCGTGGCCATCAAGGCAAAGGACGCGCAGGCGCGCGGCAACATGGTGGTGTTTACCGCCGCAACAGGCGACCAGACGGCTTATCCGTACAACGAGAAAGGCCACGGCATGTTTACGTATTTCCTACTGAAGAAACTGCAAGAGACCAAGGGCGAAGCCACACTCGGCGAAATAGGCAACTACGTCAGCGAGCAAGTGGCGCGCCAGTCGGTTGTGGTGAACAGCAAGAGCCAGACACCGACGGTAATGCCTTCGGCTACGATGACAGACAATTGGAAAAATCTTAAACTTAAATAAATCGGTGAACTATGAAACAAAAGTTGTTATTATTACTCTTATTTGTAAATTCGGTTGTCGCCGGATTTGCACAAGCACCTGATTTTCAAGGTGCGTTCGTTGTCGATGGTATCAAATACATTGTTATAGACGACGGTGCCGTTGTTGTGGGATTAGAAAAGAGTTTCACAAGTCTTAAAATTCCTACATCAGTAAAAAATGACGGTAACAAATATAAAGTGACCCAAATAGGAATGTTAGGCACGATGGGCGTCAATTTAACTAATATTGAATTACCTAAAACGGTTACTAATATTAGTGCTGGATGTTTTAGCGGATGCAAAAATCTGAAAGCAATCACGATACCTGCGTCTGTAAAAGAAATAGCATCAGGGACTTTTCAAGATTGTGCTAATTTACAGAATGTCGTGTTGAATGAAGGGTTGGAGAAGATTGGTGATTGGACGTTTGGGAATTGTACATCGTTGGTTGGCATCAATTTGCCTTTAACGTTAAAATCAATAGGGATTGCAGCTTTTAGGGGGTGTACGGCGTTGCAAAGCGTTGAGATTCCTAAAAATGTAGAAGAATTAGGTATGTCGGCTTTTGATAATTGCATTAACCTAAGCAGTTTTAGATTAAATAGTAGTAGTATAACTGAGATACCTGGTGGATTCTTCAATAATTGTAAAAGTCTGACAACTATAACTTTAACTAAGTTTATAAGAAACATAGGTGCAGGAGCGTTTACAGGTTGTACCTCTCTTAGGGAAGTGTCATTTTATCCCCGCTCAAATGTCAAGAAAATTGACTCGAACGCTTTTTTCGGATGTTCCAATTTGACTAAAGTTGGTGATTTAGTATTTTTTGAATTGGAGCAATTAGGAGTTAATGCTTTCTGGGGATGTTCTAAATTGTATCCAGAACATGGTTTTATAGCTTTTAATAAATTGGATAGCATCCAACCTGGTACATTTACTGATTGTAAGGCATTGAAAACTGTATCATTAGAAAGTGTTTCTTATGTTGGCGAAAATGCTTTTCATGGATGTACGTCGTTAGAATCTGTACATTTTGATGAGAACAAAATCAAATATATAGGGAATTATGCTTTTTTTAATTGCTCGCATTTAAACAATGCTTTTGGCCTGAATGCAAAAATCAATTTTGGTAATGGTGTGGATGGTGTGTTTTCTGGCACTTTTGTTGATACTAATCCAATAAGGCTTTCATATAAGTTTTATGCTTCAAATAAAATCGCTGATGCGATTGCTGCATGGCAGCAAAAGAAAAAGTATGAGACTACTGTGCAATGGAAAAAGCGTGTTACGCCAGAAACCCGTTTGAAAAAATACGATGAATTAAAAGACAGCGTAAGAACTGCTTATATCAATCAGTTCAGCCCCGAAATATTGAAATGTAAAATTGAGTCTTATGATGCAGACCAAGGGGTGTTTAAATTAAAAACTGAAAATTTGAATACGTATAAATTTTTTAATAATAATAAAGACTACCTGCCGATAGAAGAACGTAACGAAATACGCCATGCGGGGGAACAGCGTTATATTTATGCAAAAGTACCTCAAAACGAAGCTGAAAACTTTGAAGCCCAATTTGATAAAGTTAAGATTATTCCGACTTATTGCATAACGAAAGATTATTTGGATGTTGCGTCATGTACGTTTGCTTTGAATGGTAAGAAATATGTAAGTCCTGTTTTGTATGATGACGAAACGGCTAATTTAGATGTCGAATTGCCTCCGCTCGACTTTGAATTGTTAGACAGTGCACAGCCCGATATGGCTGTTGTCACGGACAGAACAATTGACGAGAATATTCCTTCTACCAACGCAGAAAGTCCGAATACTTTTGTCGTTATAGTAGGAAACGAGAATTATAAGAATGTGGCGCGTGTGCCATACGCACTTAACGACGCAAAGGTATTTAAGGAATATTGCATGAAAACGCTCGGCGTACCGGAAAACAATATTCGCTCTTATCCCGATGCAACATACGCTATGATGTTGTCTGCATTGAAAGACATTCAGGACATTTCGGCTTCGTTCAAAGGAAACATAAATGTTGTTTTTTATTATGCCGGTCACGGAGTGCCTGACGAGAAAGACAGAACGACATATCTGCTGCCTGTAGATGCTGATGGTTCTCAAACAGAAGTATGCATGCCAGTTAGCAAGCTTTATGATGGATTGGCTTCGATGAAAGCACAGTCTGTTGTCGTGTTTATGGACGCTTGCTTTAGTGGCGCACGCCGTGGAGAGGGCATGTTGGCATCGGCGCGAGGCGTGGCTATAAAGCCGCGCGAAGCTGCCCCTCAAGGCAAAATGGTTATATTCAGTGCTGCAAGTGGAGATGAAACTGCTTATCCCTACAAGGAGAAAGGACATGGCATGTTCACTTATTTCTTGTTGAAAAAAATTCGTGACACAAAAGGCGATGCAACGCTTGGTGATTTGGGACAATACATTATTGACAACGTTAAGCAACAGTCTGTCGTAGTAAACAGGAAGAGTCAAACTCCTATGGTTATAGCCGCAGACAGTTGGGGTGATGAATGGAAAACACTTAAACTGAAATAATACTGTAAATGAGGAGACGAAAGGTTTTGCTGATGATAGGCTTTTGCCTTTTTTCTATGAATAACGTATCTGCCCAAACCGACAAGTTCAGGAAGATGTACGAGGACTTCAAGAAAGAGGCAAAAGCCAATTATGACGATTTCCGCAAAAAGGCGAACGCCAGGTATGCGGAGTTTGTAGAGAGGGCATGGAAACAGTTTCATGCCCTTCCGGCCTTACCCAAGCCTAAAGACGAAACCGTGCCGCCGGTGGTTTTGGCTGATGAGGATAAGAATAAGCCGATAGAAAGCACCCCCATACCCATAAAAGACGTTGTAACACCGCCCGAACCAGAACCGCAACCCGAACCTGTATCACCGATAAAAGAGCAACCGATTGTTGAGGAAAGCAAGGTTGGGTTTGTTTACTGCGGTACGGAGTGCAAAGTCCGCTTTAGTGACAACGACGTGTTTAGGTTAGGCGGTTGTGATAATGAGACGCTGGCTGAGGCTTGGACTATGCTTGCAGATGGGAAGTATGACAATATGATAATAGACTGCTTGGCTTTACGTGAGAAAATGCAACTAAGTGATTGGGCTTACCTTAACATGCTTGTAAACATGGCCGGGGCATGTTTGGGCGAAAGTAACGAAGCTGTTTTATTGGCCGCTTTTGCTTATTGCCAAAGTGGTTATCGTATGCGTATCGGCCGTGCTGACGATAAACTGTATCTGCTTTTCGCAAGCACGCATTCAATTTTTGACAAGCCTTATTATGATATAGACGGAGAAAAATTTTATCCATTGAATTGCGATGTCGACCAAATGCAGATTTGCGGAGCATCGTTCCCTAACGAGCAATCGTTGTCATTGTATGTTCCCAAAAGACAGTTGTTCGCAGTTGATGAAACGCAAGCACGAACATTGACATCTGAACGTTATTCGGATATGAAATTCAGTGTAAGCGTGAACAAGAACCTGATAGATTTTTACAATACTTATCCAACTTCTACTGTTGACGACAATTTCATGACCCGTTGGGCGATGTATGCCAACACGCCGATGGAAAAAGAAATAACGGAGCGACTCTATCCGGTGATGAAAGAAAAGTTAAAAGGACTTGGGCAGCTTGACGCTGTGAACAAGGTGCTAAACTGGGTTCAGACGGCGTTCGTTTATGAGTATGACAATAAAGTTTGGGGAGGCGACAGGGCTTTCTTCTCGGAGGAATCGTTGTATTATCCTTATTGCGACTGCGAGGACCGCTCGATACTGTTCACCCGGTTGGTAAGGGATTTACTAGGGTTGAAGTGCGTTCTTGTCTATTATCCGAACCATTTGGCTTCGGCAGTGTGCTTCACTGAGAACATCGAGGGCGACTACATAACTCTTGACGAGAATCGTTACACCGTATGCGACCCTACGTATATCGGTGCTCCCGTAGGCCTCACAATGCCCGACATGGACAACAAAACTGCGAGCATAATATTACTAAAGGAATAAAAATAAATTTAACCCAAATCGGTCATTAGACGACCGCCAATCTTACATTTACGTTTATCCGTCAACTATTCATCCGTATTCCGCACTGTTGCCGTCATCGTGTTCCCCGCTTTTGTCGAAGATGCAGCCCGCTGCATCTTCGACAAAAGCGGAAAACAATCTGCCTGACAACAGCACGGAATACGGGTGAATCCTAATGACCGATTTGGGTTTAATACCCATTGGCGGAATTATTTGTGCTTCATTTATAACAGCCACTTCCTATTTGTTGCATTTCAAAGGCTTTTACTTACGGTTTTCACTTACTCTTATGAAGTTTACAATAAGCATCCTTTTATAGTGTGAAAAATAATCTTTCATAAGGTAAAAAGCTATGTCTTAAGTCCGAATGGACACCATTTGAAACAGTAACCACCACCGTTCCACTAAAAACAATTCCGCTAACCGGTATTAATACCTTTTCGCCGTCACGATGTCACCATATATCCGGAAACCTCCGTTAAGGTTTATGAAAAATAATTCTCACGCCGAACTCACACAAATTTAACCATTAATTTTTGTCGGTTCGCGCGCTTTTTGTATTTTTGCGTTCAATAATTTAAGTGGAATCCCATACAACCGGCTATAAGATGAATGTCAAAGAAAATATTCTCGGAACCATCGGGAACACACCGATGGTAAGGATCAACAGGCTTAACCCGAATCCCGAGGTCAACATATTCGCAAAACTCGAAGGATTCAACCCCACGGGGAGCATAAAGGACAGGATTGCATTAAAGATGATCGAGGACGCCGAGGCCGACGGCAGGCTGAGGCCCGGGCAGACCATCATCGAACCCACTTCGGGCAACACGGGGATAGGACTTGCCATTATCGGGATAATAAAAGGTTACGCCGTGGAAATAGTAATGAGCAAGGCCGTCTCGATTGAGCGGAGGAAGATAATACGCTCATACGGCGCTACGGTAACCCTTACCCCGGCGGAGGAAGGCACCGACGGGGCGATAAGGCTTGCGCGCAGGAAAGTGGCAGAGCATCCAGAGAGGTATTTCATGCCGGACCAGTTCAGGAACGCGGCGAATTACCTCGCGCACTACCAGTCGACGGCTCTTGAGATATGGCAGCAGACCGACGGAAAGATAGACTACCTTGCCTGCGCGCTCGGCACGTCGGGCACGATAATGGGACTTTCAAAATTCCTGAAAGTGATGAAGCCCGACATTAAGGTGGTTTGCGCCCACCCGACGCGCGGGCACTACATCCAAGGACTGAAAAACATGGAAGAAGCCATCGTGCCTGACATATACGACCCGTCGCAGATAGACATACAGGAAATGGTGGAAAGCGAGGAGGCCATAGCAATGGCCCGCAGAATAATATCCGAAGAGGCGATATTCGCCGGGATGAGCAGCGGAGCGGCCATGCTGGCCGCAGTGAGGACGGCCGGGAGAATAGACAAGGGAAACATTGTAGTAGTGTTTCCCGACAGGGCGGAGAAATACCTTAGCACAGTCATGTTTGAAGGCATGGCGGAATACTGAGGATGCACTTTGCCACATAGTGGACGTAGGCAAGCTACATGCCAAAAACATGAAATTAACCATTAATTTTTGTCGGTTCATGCATTTTTTGTAATTTTGCATTTGAATTTCAAGTAATTACAATTAATATGTATAGAACGAATACATGTGGTGAGTTGCGCCTGAGCGACGCAGGCAAGCAAGTTACGCTTGCGGGATGGGTGCAGCGCAGCCGTAAGATGGGCGGCATGACCTTTGTCGACCTCCGTGACCGTTATGGCGTAACGCAGTTGGTTTTCAACGAGAACGACGACGCCGCCCTTTGCGCCGAGGCGAACAAGCTGGGGCGCGAGTATTGCATCCAAGTGGAGGGCGTGGTGAACGAACGCCAGAGCAAGAACGCCAACCTGTCTACGGGCGACATTGAGATTGTGGCGAAACGTTTAAACGTGCTGAGCGGAAGCCTTACCCCGCCGTTCACCATAGAAGACAATACCGACGGAGGCGACGACATCCGCATGAAGTACCGTTATCTCGACCTGCGCCGTTCGTGCGTAAGGAAGAATCTTGAGTTGCGCCACCGCATGACCATTCTCATACGAAACTTCCTTGACTCGAAAGATTTCATCGAGGTTGAGACACCTATATTAATAGGCAGCACCCCTGAGGGCGCACGCGACTTCGTCGTACCTTCGCGCATGAACCCGGGCCAGTTCTACGCCCTACCCCAGAGTCCGCAGACACTGAAACAGCTGTTGATGGTCAGCGGTTTCGACCGCTACTTCCAGATAGCCAAGTGCTTCCGCGACGAAGACTTGCGCGCCGACCGCCAGCCTGAGTTCACCCAGATAGACTGTGAAATGTCGTTCGTAGACCAAGACGACGTGATCGATTTGTTCGAGGACATGTGCCGCCACCTGTTCAAGGAGATACGCGGCGTAGAACTTCCGGCCAAACTTCAGCAGATGACTTGGGCCGAGGCCATGCGCCGTTTCGGCAGCGACAAGCCTGACTTGCGTTTCGGCATGGAGTTCGTCGAGCTTATGGACGTATTGAAGGGGACAGGCTCGTTCGGCGTGTTCAACGATGCCGGGTACATCGGCAGTATATGCGTACCGGGATGCGCAAACTACACAAGGAAACAGCTCGACCAGCTGACGGACTTCGTAAAGCGTCCCCAAGTCGGCGCTAAAGGCCTTGTATGGGTTAAGTTCAACGAGGACGGCAGCATAAAGAGCAGCATCGACAAGTTCTATGAGCCAAGCGTGATGCAAGCGTTAAAGGAGAAAGTAGGCGCAAACGGCGGCGACTTGCTGCTCATATTGAGCGGCGACAGGGCCAACAAGACGCGCACCCAGCTGTGCACCCTGCGCTTGGAAATGGGCGACAGGCTCGGACTCAGGGACAAGGACAAGTTCGAATGCCTTTGGATTATCGACTTCCCGCTGTTTGAATGGAGCGACGAGGAACAGCGCCTGATGTCGACCCACCATCCGTTCACCATGCCCAATCCCGACGACATACCCCTGCTTGAGGAACATCCCGAGCGTGTGCGCGCCAAGGCTTACGACTTCGTCTGCAACGGCATAGAAGTAGGCGGCGGCAGCCTGCGTATCCACGACGGCAAGTTGCAGGAAAAGATGTTCAAAATACTCGGCTTCACCGAGGAGAGGGCCATGGCGCAGTTCGGCTTCCTTATCAACGCTTTCAAGTACGGCGCGCCGCCCCACGCAGGACTTGCGTTCGGCCTCGACCGCTTCGTGTCAATCATGGCAGGCCTTGACAGCATACGCGACTGCATAGCGTTCCCGAAGAACAACAGCGGGCGCGACGTGATGCTCGACGCCCCATCGCCGCTCGACCCGAAACAACTTGACGAATTACAGATAAAGGTTGATTTAAATCAAGAAAAGTAGAATTGTAAAAGAAAACAGTTTTTTTATTGGCACTTATTTCCTTAAAATTGGTTGTATTATAAATAAATACATTATATTTGCAGGGAAATATAAAAAGATTGTTATCTACTTAAAGTGTAATCTTTAACGTGATTTTACTTGGATTATGACAGAAAAAAAGACAACCGTAAGGAAGACCGCAACATCTAAGGCAGCGGCAGAGAAGAAAGCAGCACCGAAAAGAAGTACTGCAAAGAAAATGGATTTTGAGATCAATGCAGAGACTGTAGGCTTTAAGGCCGGCGACGTCTATCAGGCACTCGCCACTGCGGACAAGAGCCTTAGCGTGGCAGAAATTGCCAAGGCTGCTAAGATTACGGAACAAGAAACGCTGCTCGGTATGGGCTGGCTCTTTAAGGAAGGCAAAATCAAGGCCGAGGAAAACAAGATTACTTTGGCTTGACTTTTGTGAGACGATATCTAAGAAGGACTGGCGGACGAACACTCACCGGTCCTTCTTTATTCTAATTCTATGAACTACGACAGCGAGATACTTTTCGTCCTTAACGAAGCCGGCGCAAAGGGACTCAGCGTAAAGAAAATAGCCCGGCACGTATTCAACAACCGCAACGGTCTATTTGATGTCGTGTCATTTAAAGACGTGCACCGCCATGTCGCAGGATTCCTGAAACGCAATAGCAGGTCGGCAGGTTCCATAATCGAACGGACTGGTATCCGCGGGGTATATCGCTTGAACCAATCTAATACGTCAAGGCAATTGTGTTTTGATTTCAAAAGCGACGATACGGGAGAAACTACTAAAGAAAAAACCACTGAAGACAAGTCGTTGTCCTTATTTTAAGTTTTCTTAAGACACCAAGATGTAGGGAAAAGGCTTTGTCAGGCGTAATCTATATAAAAAACAAGGTTAATTTATGTCAGGAAGGTATTTATTAGGTTTTGATGTAGGCAGCTCGTCGGTCAAGGCATCGTTGGTCGATGCCGACAGCGGCGTATGCGTGGCATCGGCGTTTTATCCGGAAAAAGAAGCACCCATAATTGCCGTAAAAGCCGGCTGGGCGGAGCAAGACCCGCAGATGTGGTGGGACAACGCCAAACTGAGTTTGAAGAAAGTCATGGCTGACGCTTCCGTCAAGGGCGAAGACATCAAGGCGATAGGCATATCATACCAGATGCACGGCCTTGTCTGCGTTGACAGGCAGATGCGGGTGTTGCGCCCGTCCATCATCTGGTGTGACTCGAGAGCAGTGCCTTACGGCGAGAAAGCATTCGACGATTTAGGCGCGGAAAAGTGTCTGTCGCACCTGCTCAATTCGCCCGGCAATTTCACGGCGGCAAAATTGGCGTGGGTGAAAGAAAACGAACCGGAACTGTTTGACAACATATATAAGATAATGCTTCCAGGCGACTACGTCGCAATGAGGCTTAGCGGCGTGGTAAACACGACGATAAGCGGACTCAGCGAAGGCATGCTTTGGGATTTCAAGAACAAGGAGACGGCCGGATTCCTGCTTGACTATTTCGGGTTCGACAAGAGCATTGTCGCAGACATAGTGCCGACGTTCAGCGTGCAAAGCGAAGTCTGCGCCTCGGCGGCGGAAGAGTTGGGGCTGAAAGCCGGCACCCCGATAAGTTACAGGGCCGGCGACCAACCTAATAACGCATTGAGCCTGAACGTATTCAATCCCGGCGAAATAGCATCTACGGCAGGAACGTCAGGAGTGGTTTACGGCGTATTGGGTGAAGTGAATTATGACAAGCGCAGTCGTGTAAACACTTTCGCACATGTCAATTACACTAAAGACGTTGACAGGCTTGGAGTATTGCTGTGCATAAACGGCACGGGCATACTTAACGCATGGGTACGAAGGACGGTAGCGCCCGAAGGAATATCTTATCCGGAAATGAACGAAATGATGGCTTCGGTCCCCATCGGCAGTGAAGGAATAACCATCATACCGTTCGGCAACGGAGCTGAGCGCGTGCTTGAAAACAAGGAAACAGGATGCTCCATACATGGTGTGAACTTCAACAAGCACGGAAAGGCGCATATCATGCGCGCAGCCCAAGAAGGCATCGTGTTCAGTTTCTGCTACGGCATGGAAATAATGCAGCAAATGGGAATGGACATCAATAAAATACACGCAGGCAAGGCGAACATGTTCTTAAGCGACATTTTCCGCAACACCCTGGCAGGCGTGAGCGGTGCAACGATAGAGCTTTACGAGACGGACGGAAGCGTAGGCGCGGCCAAGGGCGCAGGCATAGGATGCGGCATATACAAGGACAACAACGAAGCCTTCGCCACATTGAAGAAATTGTCAGTGATAGAGCCTGACGAAAGGCACCGGGCCGAGTATCTTGAAGCTTATTCATCATGGAAAGAAAAGCTGTCGCGCCTGATATGAACAAAAGACAAACATACAAAGAAACCAATATACTAATTAGTAACCTATAAACATAAACTATTATGGCAAAAGAGTATTTTCCGCAGATTGGAAAAATCAAGTTTGAAGGTGTGAACAGCACCAACCCGTTGGCTTATCACTATTATGATGCAGAAAAGGTGATAATGGGTAAAAAAATGAAAGACTGGTTGAAGTTCGCCATGGCATGGTGGCACACACTCGGACAGGCAAGCGGCGACCAGTTCGGCGGCGGGACACGTGTCTACCCTTGGGACGAAAAGGCTGACGCCGTTGAGCGTGCCAAGGACAAGATGGACGCCGGTTTTGAGATCATGGAAAAGCTGGGAATTGAGTATTTCTGCTTCCACGATGTAGACCTCGTAGACGAAGGCGACACGATCGAAGAATACGAAGCCCGCATGAAGGCCATTACCGACTACGCGCTGGAGAAGATGAAAGGTACGAACATCAAGAACCTGTGGGGTACGGCAAACGTATTCGGCAACAAACGTTACATGAACGGCGCAGCCACCAACCCCGACTTCGACGTCGTAGCACGCGCAGCAGTGCAGATAAAGAACGCCATCGACGCAACTATAAAGCTCGGCGGAACCAATTACGTGTTCTGGGGCGGACGCGAAGGCTACATGAGCCTGCTGAACACCCAGATGCAGCGTGAGAAAGACCACTTGGCAAACATGCTGAAAGCCGCACGCGACTATGCACGCTCGAAGGGATTCACGGGTACGTTCCTTATTGAGCCGAAGCCGATGGAGCCGACAAAGCACCAGTATGACGTCGACACTGAGACCGTCATCGGATTCCTCCGCGCACACGGTCTTGAAAATGACTTCAAGGTGAACATCGAAGTCAACCACGCAACCCTTGCAGGACACACGTTTGAGCATGAGCTGGCCGTAGCCGTAGACAACGGCATGCTCGGAAGCATCGACGCAAACCGCGGCGATTACCAGAACGGCTGGGACACCGACCAGTTCCCGATTGACAACTGGGAGCTTACGCAGGCTATGATCCATATCATCCGCAACGGCGGCCTCGGCAACGGCGGTTCAAACTTCGACGCCAAGATCCGTCGTAACTCTACCGACCTGGAAGACATCTTCATCGCCCACATCAGCGGCATGGACGCTATGGCACGCGCATTGGAGAACGCCGCCAACCTGATTGAGAAGTCTCCTTACTGCGAGATGCTCAAGAACCGTTACGCCTCGTTCGACTCTGGTAAGGGTAAGGAGTTCGAGGAAGGCAAGCTCTCGCTCGAGGACATCGTCGCTTACGCAAAGGAGGTAGGCGAGCCTAAGCAGACTTCAGGCAAGCAGGAGCTTTACGAGACTATCGTAAGCTGGTACTGCAAATAAGCGTAAAGTCATCATACAAAAAAGGGCGGAACAAAAAATTCCGCCTTTTTTCTTGTTTTCTTTTCATTATTTATTCTTTTTTTCTAACTTTGTGCCTGTATTTTTTCAAATTAGTTCTAAAGTTTTATGGCTTATTCGAACAATCATTTAGTCATAATGGCAGGTGGAGTGGGAAGCCGCTTCTGGCCTATGAGTACAGCAGAAAAACCTAAACAGTTCATAGACGTATTAGGAACGGGACGTTCTTTGTTGCAACTCACTTTTGACAGGTTTAAAGGCGTATGCGCCCCTGAAAACGTATGGGTGGTGACAAGTGTAAACTATAAGGATGTCGTCAAGGAGCAACTGCCCGAGATACCCGAGACAAACATCCTTTGCGAGCCATGCAGGCGTAACACGGCGCCGTGCATCGCCTATGTAAGCTGGAGGATCAAGGCGAAGGACAGGAATGCCAACATCGTAGTCTCGCCGAGCGACCACGTCGTCATGAATAGCGAGGAATTCAAGCGCGTTATCACGCAATGCCTCAAATTCACCGCCGAGACCGATGCCATAATAACGCTTGGGATGAAGCCGACACGCCCGGAGACAGGTTACGGTTACATCCAAGCCGACCTGTCATCGAGCTCGCCCCGCAACAAGGAGATATTCAGGGTTGATTCCTTCAGGGAAAAGCCTGACCTTGAAACGGCGAAGAAATACATAAAGAACAAGAGCTATTTCTGGAACGCGGGCATATTCATTTGGAGTGTCAACACGATCGTAAACGCCTTCAGGGTGTACCAACCAGCCATCAGCAAGATTTTCGAGGGCATGCTGCCAGTTTACGGAACACCGCAAGAGCAGGAAGAAATCAATAAAAGATTCCCCGAATGCGAGAATATTTCAGTAGACTACGCCATAATGGAAAAAGCGGAGGAAATTTTCGTTTGTCCTGCCGACTTCGGATGGAGCGACCTTGGCACATGGGGCTCTTTGCTGGTCCAGACAAAGAAAGACCTTTACGGCAACGGCGTGATAGGAAACAATGTATCGCTATACGACACACATAATTGCATCGTCCACACTTTGGATAAAAAGAAAGTCGTGATACAGGGACTTGACGGATTCATCATCGCCGAGAAAGACGACAAGCTGTTGATCTGCAAACTCTCGGAGGAACAGCGCATAAAGCAATTCTCTGAAGGAGACTGATAGGAAACCGACATATAAAAACTTTAATAAATTAAGGAATGAAAAAAAACGTTGCATTGATTACGGGAATTACCGGCCAGGATGGTTCATACCTGGCGGAATTCCTTATTGAAAAAGGGTATGAAGTACATGGATTGCTGCGCCGCTCATCGTCGTTCAACACCGGCAGGATAGAGCATCTGTACCTTGACGAATGGGTGCGCGACATGAAGAAGTCGCGTCTTGTCAACCTGCATTGGGCTGACATGACAGACTCATCTTCATTGATCCGCATCATAGGCGAAGTAAAGCCGACCGAGATTTACAACCTTGCCGCCCAGAGCCATGTAAAAGTATCGTTCGACGTTCCTGAATATACGGCAGACACCGACGCCGTCGGCGTGCTGCGCCTGCTTGAGGCCGTACGCATCTGCGGTCTTGACAAGTCTTGCCGCATTTACCAGGCATCGACATCCGAACTCTACGGCAAGGTGCAGGAAATACCGCAGAGCGAGACTACCCCATTCTATCCGCGCTCGCCCTATTCGGTGGCCAAGCTATACGGTTTCTGGATAATGAAGAATTACCGTGAAAGCTACGGCATGTACTGCTGCAACGGCATTTTGTTCAATCACGAAAGCGAGCGCCGCGGCGAAAACTTCGTGACGAGGAAAATCACCCTTGCGGCATGCAGGATAGCACAAGGCTACCAAGACAAGCTGTACCTTGGCAATCTTGACGCCCGCCGCGACTGGGGATACGCACGCGATTACGTCGAATGCATGTGGATGATATTGCAACAGCCCGAACCCGACGACTTCGTAATAGCCACCGGCGAGATGCACACGGTGCGCGAGTTCTGCACATTGGCGTTCAAGGAAGCCGGCATGGAACTGCGGTGGGAAGGCGAAGGCGTTGACGAGAAGGGTATAGACGTTGCTACGGGTAAGGTGCTCGTCGAGGTCGACCCGAAGTATTTCCGCCCTTGCGAGGTAGACCAGCTACTCGGCAACCCTGCAAAGGCGAAGAAAACACTGGGATGGAATCCTACGAAGACGTCGTTTGACGAACTGATACGGATAATGGTCAAGCACGACATGAAGTTTGTGAAGAAACTTTACATCAAGGCTCAAATGGCAGAATAACAATGTTGGATAAAAACTCTAAAATATATGTCGCCGGGCACCACGGACTTGTGGGCTCGGCAATATGGAACAACCTGAAATCGCGTGGTTACGAGAACCTTGTAGGCCGCAGCCACAAGGATCTCGACCTACTCGACCCCATTGCGGTGAAGCAATTCTTCGACGAAGAAAAGCCCGACGCCGTAGTCCTGGCCGCCGCCCACGTAGGAGGCATTATGGCGAACCTGAATTACCGCGCTGACTTCATTTACCAGAACCTCCAGATACAGCAGAACGTCATCGGCGAAAGCTTCAGGCACGGCGTAAAGAAGCTTTTGTTCCTCGGCAGCACATGCATCTATCCCCGCACGGCTCCGCAGCCAATGAGGGAGGACGCACTACTGACATCGGAACTTGAATACACCAACGAGCCTTACGCGATAGCAAAAATCGCAGGCTTGAAAATGTGCGAGAGCTTCAGCATACAATACGGGTGCAATTATATCGCCGTCATGCCGACGAACCTCTACGGGCCAAACGACAACTTCCATCTCGAGAACAGCCACGTGCTGCCCGCCATGATACGAAAGGTGCACTTGGCAAAATGTCTGAACGAGGGGAAATGGGACGAAGTAAGGAAAGACCTCGACCTACGCCCCGTGGAAGGCGTAAGCGGCAAGAACGGCAATGCCGATATACTTGCCGAGCTTGCAAAATATGGAATCACGCCCGAGGCGGTCACCCTGTGGGGGACGGGCAGCCCTATGCGCGAATTCTTATGGAGCGAAGAGATGGCCGATGCCAGCGTACATGTATTGTTGAATGTTGATTTCAAAGACACTTACAACCCGGGCGACAAGGAAATAAGAAACTGCCACATCAACGTCGGCACCGGTAAGGAACTTAGCATAAAAGAATTGGCTGAGAAAGTAGTGGCCGAAGTCGGCTTCAAAGGCGAGTTGCGTTGGGACACGACGAAGCCCGACGGTACGCCGCGCAAACTGACCGACGTTACAAAACTGCACAATCTCGGATGGCACCACAAGATAGAAATTGACGAAGGCGTACACAAGCTTTACGAATGGTACAAGCTCGGTATCTGTATCAACCACAAAAACGCGTGAGCCACGGAATAATAGGCCAAGGCGGAAGCTAACCGGAATAAAAGGTTTTGGGAGCAGAATGGACTATGGGGAAGTCTCCACATAATCCACTTCTGCTTTATGAAGGTCAGTCAAGGAAGCAATGCTGCCTTTTCAAGAATACCTCTGCAAAACGCGGCCTCTCACATGATGAAAGGCGGCAAATGAGAAAGCAATAGGTAGTTGTTCGGAACAATAAAGGCTAATGACTGATTCGGTTTTAATATCACAATATCACCTTAAGATGTAAGGTACTGAAAATCACGACCTTGCATGGTGACATTATGAGAAGCCGCACATTCACCACTGTCACCGACCTGACGTGTGACGATAGTGAATGTGCGGCTTCTCATAATGTCACCATGCAACTATTTTATAATCAGCGGTTTGAGGTGCGTTGTGACATTGTGACGTTAAATGTGATATGAATCCGGTAGATTAGGAAAGACTAATCGCTGTCACGATTGCGGCATAACCTAAACTGTGGCATATTAAATCCAGGAAATTCAATGTGCCTGGCTTTTTGAGAATATGTGTTAATCCTTATTTATCAAGCAAGCCATAGTGTTTCCACATCTAATCTTTTTTCTTGTTGCGGTTCCTGTTAGCAGTCCGTTTGAACATTTGGCGGTGAAAACGGTCTTCGGCTTTCAGTATGTCATACACTTTTTTTGCCGACAGGATTTTCATGAATTTCTCATGATATGTCTTTTGTATGTTTTTAATTTCAATCTCAAACTCGTCGCGTTTCAGTATGTTTTTCTTGCATTCTGAGTCAGATGTCGGTTTTATGCGTTTTAAGCTTTTCATTTCGCCGTGCAGGGCCTGCTGCTTGCTCTTCATCTCGTTGTAAAGTGGAAAGAATTTTGACGCTTCATTAGGTGTAAGACACGCCTTTTTGGTTATGTATTGTTCTAATTCGGCTTGAAAACGCTCACGAGTGAATCTTTTTTGTTTCTGTTGGGCTGAAATTCCAGACAAGAATATCGTTAATAAAGCGATAAGAAATATTAATCTTTTCATTTTCATACGCAAAGTTGTTATTCGTCCGCTATAAATGAGTAGAAATCGTCATTGTCGAACATTGCATAGTCAGATATTTCGTCTATTGCCATGTCCTGGTAAACTACAGGTTGGATATTGTCTGAAATGTTTGCCATGTGTTTGCCTGCCCTGCCGTCAATATTGAGAAAGTAAATGGTCGTTGTAATTATCGCCGCAATGATGCACGCCGCACATACGGCAGGACGTAGGAATCTTGTAATTGGGTGCTTACTTATTCGGGGTTGCTTGGGGATTTTGCCCATGACACATGTTTCGAGAGTTTCAAAATACCCTTCGGGCACTTTGAATAAATTCGGTTTTCCGAACTTTTTCTCCAGCAATACCTCTTCTCTCATAATGCTTCCTTTTTACTTCTTTGACGGTTTGCCGCAGAAAAAGTTTAATCGATAGTCCTTAATTCATTCGTGCAAGTGGAAATAATCCGATATTTTTTTGACTGCGATGTGGTAAGACGCTTTCAACGCGCCCTCAGAGGTGTTAAGTATGGCGCTGATTTCGCTGTATTTCATACTTTCAAAGTATCTGAGGTTGAACACGGTCCGCTGGACTTCGGGCAGTGTTGACACGGCTTGCATCAGCATTGCGTGGATTTCGTCTCCGTCAAAGTATTCGTCGGCCATCAGTTTGTCGGCCACAGGCATGCTATTGTCCGGATTGACAGCCTTAAGATTGTTCTTGCTCTTGCGTAGGTAATCCAACGCTTCATTTATGGCTATGCTGTAAAGCCATGTGGATAATTTCGACTTCCCATGGAAAGAGCTTATGTTGCACCATGCCTTGAGAAATGTGTTTTGTAATACGTCGTTAGCGTCGTCATGTGACAATACGATGTACCTTATCTTCCAATACAAGCATTCGCCGTATGACTTGACAATCATCTCGAATGCCTTGCGCTTGGTAGATTCTGAAGCCAGCAATTCATATATTTTTCTTTCGTCTTTAACCATTGTCTCATTCAACAAACGGTTTCAATTGTTCGGATAAAACCTTGTCGTATTCATAAACATCTTGAAAATCGGTAAGTTCGCCGTTGTCATTCCAATATATCGTATAATATGTAATGAATAACGGTATCGGTGGCTTCACAGGGATGGAGTTGATTATGCGCTTCCTGTCTATTTTCCTTTTTTTCAAAGAATCGTTGTCGTTGACGAGTTCTACGGTCATGGAGTATTTCAGCTTTTCTTCAAGCTCATGATTTTTCTCTTTAAATAGGAACAAGGCGAGTTCATACGGTTTCTCAACTCTTACGCATCCGTGGCTTACGGCCCTCCTTTCGCGTTTGAACAGCCACGGCGACGATGTGTCATGCAGGAATACGGAAAAATTGTTGTCGAACCTGAAGATAATGCGTCCCAACGAATTTTTAGGGCCGCCTGCCTGTATGATATATTGTTCCCCGTTCATCACCTTACTGAGCGAAGCCTCTTCAGGCGGAAGTTTGCCCTCTTTCTTGTCAAGCACGAACATTCCCATTTTATGCATGTACTCATAATTACCGACATATCCTTTAGATATGCTTTTAGGTATTATCCATTGGGGGTTGACGTCCATACGTGTAATCCAACTCGTAAGCAGCGGTGTCTTGTACTTAACCGTGCCACAGCCTACGCGCATCGACATTACTTTGTCTTTGTCAACCGCTTTTAAGGAAAAAGACGGAATGTTTACTTCTACATACTTGTCGAACGGATGTTGCCCTGACAAAATCTTAAGCCGCCATCTGCAGCGCTCTATATTGCAGATGGTTTTCATTCTTTCAACGTTGGTCAGGTTGTTATTATTCAACCGTTTTAACAAAGATTCGTACAGTTTGCTTTTAGGATGGAGCTTTGAAAAAAAATCGCCGATACTGTCGTTGCAGGCCTTTGTTATTACTTGCCGGTAAAAGGCTTCGCCAGGACGCTCGGTTCCGAGATCGGAAAGTTGACGGAACCTTGTAGTTGTTGAGTCTGCTTGATATTCTTCAATGTTGTTGTAAAGATAGTCAGGATTTACCAGGCCGAACCGCAAACCTACGGAATATCTCATCATTGCTTTGGTCAGATTGTATTCCAAGCGTGCCAAGACGGCATTGACGTCGTTTTCGCCATTGTCTACTTCCAAGTTCTTGATGCGGTCAAGGTCTTTCCTGATTTGGCTTACTTTCAACATACTCGTACTGAAACCGTAACAACCGGCCTTTTGTATTATGCCGAGCAAGGTGTCGGCACGGCCGTACGTTCCAAGGCGGTTTATCCAAATGAATGGTTCCCCCTCGGAATAGTATTCGTTGACATGGCGGTCGGTTGACAGCATTATCCCATCCCGTCTTGCCATCTTGCTGATATTTTTACGTATCGTTTCTTCATCGATGGAATAGTCATCATCATAAAGCTTGGAAAAATCTTCCAAGCTTATCTTCCCATCATCATGATCCTTGTTTCCACTGCACGATGAAAACACAATAAGAGCGCACGCAAGATAAAAAATGATTTGCGACAAAACAAAATGATGCTTATTTGATGAATATCTTCTTTACGACTTTTCCTATTTTAACGATATAACATCCCTTTTGCAGATTCAAGTCATAGTGGCGGTCGGGGCCTTCCACCTTGAAGCTCATGACACGTACGCCTGCAACATTATAGACATGCAACATCTGGCCGTTGGCGCCAACAACATGAAGTGTAGACTCCTTCACGGAAATGGATATTTCCTGATACTCGTTTTCTACGATCTCAATCGCACTGTTGGCGTTGCCGACAACAGGGATGCCAAGCAACAAAAAAGCGAAAAGCGGTATTATGAAAAACTTCTTTGTCATAGCAATCATTTTTTATTATGGCAAAGATACATCAATTTTATTATAACGCCAAACTTTATGTATTTTTTTTGCCTTTTATAATTCAAAAACGTCCATTTCATTGGTTAACGCCGTGTTTGGGAAAACGTTGCGCGCTTCTTCCAATAATACTCCATCGTCGTCATAACGTGCCGAGAAGTGTCCGATGATAAGCCTTTTCACGTTCGCCTCAAGGGCGACTGTCGCCGCTTGCCTGGCCGTGCTATGGTAATACAGGGCCGCCCTCTTCACGTCTTCGCTTGTATAAGTGGCTTCATGGTAAAGTAAGTCAATGCCTGCCAACAGCTTGTGGAGATCCGGCATGTATTTTGTATCAGAGCAATATGCGTATGACCGTGGCGGATCGGCAGGCTTGGTCAGCCATGAGTTCGGTATGACTTCCCCGTCTTTTGTAGTCCAGTCGGCTCCGTTTTTTATGTTGTTACGGTAGCATTCAGGAATATTGTAAAAGTCGATCATGTCCCTGCGTATGTGTGGAAGCGTGGGCTTCTCGCTGAACATGTATCCGCAACATGCGATACGGTGGTTTAAAGGTATAGATTTTACCACGACACTGTTGTCTTCATACACGATGTCGTGTATACTTGTGTCTATTCCGTGGAAATACACCTCGTAATCCAAGCCGTTGCAGAAAAAATCAAGTTGCTGCCGCAATATTCCGCCAAGCTCTTGGGGCGCGTAAACATGAAGCGTGGCGGTGCGCCCCAACATACCCAATGTTGAAATCAGGCCGATAAGGCCGAAACAATGGTCGCCGTGGAGGTGGGTTATGAATATTGCACATATCTTATTAAAATGTATCCTTGCACGCCTTAACTGGACCTGCGTGCCTTCCCCGCAATCAACCATGAACACCTTGTCCCTGACTTCGATTACTTGCGACGATGCGGAATGCTTTAACGTCGGCAGGGCACTTCCGCATCCAAGAATACGTACCTTGAATGGCTGCATGTATAGCCCTCCCTTTTATTTCGTCTTTTTGCCCGAGGCCGTTTTCTGCAGCCTTTTGTATCCGTAGATGCCTTTGTCGTTTTCAAGATACAATGAGTCCGGCCCGAGCGTGTAAATGTCGAAAGTGTCGGGTGTCAGTATCAGCTTGCCGTTCAGTATTTTCCATTCCGTATACGGTTTGGGTTCACCTGTGTTACTTATGACATTTCCGCCTTCGGCTATCTCAAATTTCTTGTCAAGGCTGCTCCATGTTCCAAGCAATGAAGTAAGGTTGATTACTTTTTCGGCGAACATCTCCTCGTTCAGTCCTTCCGCCCGTGTTCCTATTACGGCTATGCGGTCGCCGACAAAGAGTCCTCCCTGCACGTTTGAGAATGTGTCGATGCCCTCGAGTGTGTAGACTATCGTGTCACCCTTGTCGGTTATCAGCTCCAGCGTGTGCATGGCCGTTCCGTCTCCGCAACGTCCGTAGACGGTTGTGTCGACAACGGTGCTGTCCGTTAATATTTCTATTACAGGGACGCTCTTTTTCTTGTCGTTACAACCTATCACAATCATTGCGCATAAAAATAAAAGCGCGCCTTTAAAGGTTTTCATCGTATGACAGTTTTATTGTTCGTTTTCTTGCTTTTTAGCCTCGTTCCACAACTCGTCCATTTCGTCCAACGTCATATCCGTAAGCGGTTTACCGGCTTTAATCGAGTGGTCTTCTATGTAGTTAAAACGTCTGATGAACTTTTGGTTCGTATGTTCCAAAGCGTTGTCAGGGTTAAGATGGTAGAGGCGTGCCGCGTTGATAACGCTGAAAAGGAAATCTCCCAATTCCCGGGTCGACTTTTCCTTATCCTCCTTCTTCAGTTCCTCTTCAAGTTCGCCGAGCTCTTCGCGCACCTTTTTCCAAACATCTACCTTGTCCTCCCAGTCGAATCCTACGTTTCTCGCCTTATCCTGTATCCGGTAGGCTTTTATCAAAGACGGCAGGGAGTCGGGCACACCTGAGAGCACTCTCTTGTTGCCGTCTTTCTCCTTGAGCTTTATCTGTTCCCAATTCTCCGTAACTTGGTCGGCCGTATCGGCTTTGACATTTCCGTACACGTGCGGATGCCTGAATATAAGTTTGTCGGCTTCATTATTGCAAACGTCGGCGATATCGAAATCACCGGTCTCGCTACCTATGAGGGCGTAGAAGCAAACATGCAATAAGACATCGCCCAGTTCTTTGCAGATGTTCTTCTTATCGTCTTTCATCAAGGCGTCACACAATTCGAAAGTTTCCTCTATCGTGTTCGGCCTTAGGCTTTCATTAGTTTGTTTCCTGTCCCAAGGACATTTCACACGCAATGTGTCGAGCACGTCTATAAGTCTGCCGAATGCTTCCAGTTTTTCTTCTCTTGTATGCATAAATGTGTATTTTAACCATGCAAATGTAGGTATTTTCCATGAATATTTTGTATTTTTGCATCGTTTTTTATTAGATAAAATTAATTTAATATATAAAGATGGAATTAGCAAGCAAATACGACCCAAGTGAGGTGGAGTCGAAATGGTATCAATATTGGCTTGACAACAAGCTTTTCAGCAGCAAACCTGACGGGCGTGAGCCTTACACGATAGTCATACCGCCGCCTAATGTGACAGGCGTGTTGCACATGGGGCACATGCTTAACAATACAATCCAGGACATTCTTGTCAGGCGGGCGAGAATGGAAGGAAAGAATGCATGCTGGGTGCCGGGCACCGACCACGCCTCGATCGCGACCGAAGCAAAAGTCGTAAACAAGCTTGCCCAACAAGGAATTAAGAAAACCGACCTTACGCGCGACGAATTCCTTAAACACGCATGGGAATGGACGAACGAGCACGGAGGCATAATATTAAAACAATTAAGGAAACTGGGCGCAAGCTGCGATTGGGACCGTACGGCGTTCACCATGGACGAGAAGCGTTCTGACGGTGTAATAAAGGTATTCTGTGACCTTTATAATAAGGGACTGATTTACCGTGGCGCGCGCATGGTGAACTGGGATCCGCAGGCTAAGACAGCATTAAGCGACGAGGAAGTCGTCTACAAGGAGGAACACAGCAAGTTGTATTATCTCCGCTACATGGTAGTTGAAGAACCGGGGAAATATGCCGTTGTGGCTACGACGCGCCCGGAAACCATAATGGGCGACACGGCGATGTGCATAAACCCTGACGACCCGAAGAACACATGGCTTAAGGGGAAACACGTTATCGTGCCGCTTGTAAACCGCCAAATCCCCGTTATCGAAGACAGCTATGTCGACATTGAGTTTGGTACGGGTTGCCTTAAGGTAACTCCTGCGCATGACGTTAACGACCACGCCCTTGGATTGAAGCATAATCTCGAGACGATAGACATATTCAACGACGACGGTACCATTTCGGAGGCTGCAGGCTTGTATGTCGGAATGGACCGCATGGACGTACGCAAGCAGATAGAACAAGACTTGAAGGATGCGGGATTAATGGAGAAAGTCGAGGATTACGTAAACAAGGTGGGATTCTCGGAGAGGACCAACGTACCTATCGAACCGAAACTTTCTACGCAGTGGTTCCTCAAGATGCAGCATTTTGCCGACTTGGCCCTTGCTCCGGTAATGAACGACGAGATAAAGTTCTATCCGGCAAAATACAAGAACACTTACCGTCATTGGCTTGAGAACATCAAGGACTGGTGCATCAGCCGCCAACTCTGGTGGGGGCACCGTATTCCGGCTTACTACCTGCCGGGGAACGGTGGTTTTGTCGTCGCCGAGTCGCCGGAAAAAGCTTTGGAACTTGCAAGGGAAAAATCCGGTGACAATAGCTTGTCGGCCGCTGACCTCCGCCAGGATGACGATTGTCTTGACACGTGGTTCTCGTCATGGCTGTGGCCCATGTCCGTATTTGACGGGGTCAACAATCCTGATAACGAAGACATTAAATATTATTATCCTACTTCGGATCTTGTCACCGGCCCTGACATCATTTTCTTCTGGGTTGCCCGAATGATCATGGCAGGTTATGAATACCGTGGCACGATGCCGTTCAAGAATGTTTACTTTACCGGTATCGTGCGCGACAAGCTCGGGCGTAAGATGAGCAAGAGCCTCGGCAACAGTCCCGACCCGATAGAACTTATCGACAAATTCGGCGCCGACGGCGTGCGCATGGGCATGATGCTATCCGCCCCGGCCGGCAACGACATATTGTTCGACGAAAGTCTTTGCGAGCAAGGGCGCAATTTCAACAATAAGATATGGAATGCCTTCCGCCTTGTCAAGGGCTGGGAGGTGGCGGATCTTGAACAGCCTGAAGCAAACAACATTGCCGTGAAGTGGTTTGAGGCGAAGTTGAGGATTACGAATGCCGAAGTTGACGACTTGTTCAAGAAATACCGTATATCCGAGGCTCTCATGGCGGTTTATAAGTTGTTCTGGGATGAGTTCTCAAGTTGGTATCTTGAAATGGTAAAGCCGGCTTACGGCTCTCCTATTGACCGTGAGACTTACGGCAAGACCCTTGGATTCTTCAGCGACTTGCTTAAAATGTTGCATCCGTTCATGCCGTTCATCACGGAAGAACTTTGGCAGCATATTTATGAGCGCAACGACGGTGAGAGTATAATGCTGGACAATCTCGACATCCTTCAGCCTACGGCCGATGACAAGAAGATTGTCGACGACATAGAGAGCGTAAAGCAAGTGATAGGCCATGTCAGGACGGTGAGAAACCAGAAAAACATTCCGCCGAAAGAAAAACTTGCCCTTCACGCCGTAAACGTGAACAATTACGCCGAGTATGACTCCGTAACGCTGAAGATGGCCAATCTTGAATCGGTAAGCGTTGTGAAAGAGAAGTCGGCCGATACGGTGCAGTTCATGGTCGGGACGGATGAGTTTGCCGTACCCGTAGGCAACCTGATCGACGTTGAGGCAGAAATCGGCAAGCAGGAAGCCCAGCTTAAGCATCTTGAAGGATTCCTTGCCGGCGTCATGAAGAAATTGTCTAACGAAAAGTTCGTGGCTAACGCTCCGGTCGCCGTCGTGGCGTTGGAGAGAAAGAAGCAAAGCGATTCGGAGGAAAAGATCGCAGCCTTGAAAGAGTCGCTTGCCGAACTTAAGAGCAAACGCAAATAATACGTCGGGATAATCCTGCTTACATTAACGAGGGTGTATCAAAATGGAGTTAACAGGAGTCAGGCGCTTCGCGTCGGAGTTACTCGGAGGTAACTGAAAATGCTATTTCGGGTTATAAGGTTTTACGGTTATGGGGTTGTGAGGTGTACCGTATGACCGCAAGACCTTAAGACCGTATAACCTAAAAAGCTATTGTCCGCTAACTGCGGTGAGTGAAACGGGCATGACTCCGGTTAACTCCTGATAACTCCATAAATTTGATACACCCTCACATAAGTTTCTTATCATTGTAGTAATATCTTTTCTTTATTCTTATGAAGTGCCGCTCATTATTGCGTAAGGCATGCGAATATCTCTTTATAATGGCCTTACCCTTATTCTTTTTCTCTTGTGAGGACGAAGAAGTCGTCGAAGAGCCTGATTTGCCAGGGAATTACAAGCAAACCGTATTCATGTACATGCCTTGGTCGGGGCAAAGTATATATTCTTATTTCAAGAAAAACATTTCTTCATTCGAGACCGCCATCGAGAACAACCACGGACTTGACGGCAATGCGCTGATTGTTTTCATATCGGAAAACGAATCCGTTTCAAACCTTATAAGAATAACTTACGGCGGCGGTCAATGCCGGCGTGACACGTTGCGGCAATATAGTTTTCCCGGATGCGATTATACCACTTCAGCCGGTTTGGCTTCGATTATCAGCGACGTTGCCGACGCTGCTCCCGCACAAACTTACGCCTTGGCCGTTGGCTGTCATGGCATGGGGTGGCTCCCCGTCGGCACGGAAGTGTACACAAGGGTCCGTATGGCTGCCGCAAAAAACGGAAGCGCACACCTGACACGGTTTTTCGGACATTCATCCGACAGCGAATATCAAACCGACATATCCACCTTGGCGGAAGGCATAAGGTCGTCCGGACTGAAAATGGAGTACATATTGTTTGACGATTGTTACATGTCGAACATTGAAACCGCTTATGAGCTTAGGGACGTAACTGATTATCTCATAGCTTCAACATGCGAGATAATGATTGAGGGCATGCCTTACGCCGAGATAGGAATCGACCTGTTGAACAACGATTTTAAGGGCGTATGCGACGGATTCCATTCGTTTTATTCTGATTTCAGGCTGCCATGCGGAACAATAGGGGTGACCGATTGCCGTGAGGTTGATGGGATGGTCGCCGTAATGCGCGATATAAACATGACTTTCCCATTTGGCGTGAACGACGTTGACAGCATTCAGGACTTAGACGGATATAGTCCTACAATATTCTTTGATTTTGGCGATTATGTTTCGCATTTGTGTACCGACGAAGCCCTTTTAAGCAGATTTAACGAGCAGCTTGGCCGTCTTGTGCCGTATAAGGCAAATACCGAAACTTACTATTCGATGATATCCAACAAGCAGACACTGATAAGAACGTTCTCGGGCTTGACAGTCTCTGACCCGACACGCAACGGCAGCATAGCAGGCGAAGTGGCGCATACGGCCTGGTACCGCGCCACTCACCAATAAATATTGTTTTGCACATAGTACCAAAATCGGTACAATACTGTCTGGCAACCAGTTGTGGTGAAACAGACGGATGAACCATTGAATAACATGAGAACGTCTTTTGCCTCTCAAAACGTGGCCTTTTACACTCTGAAATACGGCAAACGTAAAGGTGATTGACGGCTTATTGCAAAACACTGTGGATGATTTTTTCAAGAATTTAATGTCACAATGTCATATTGCCGTATAAGTTGTTGGAATACAATGTGTTGCATCGTGACATTAAAGATATGGGCACGTTCACCACTGTCACACGCAAACGTGACAATGGTGAACGTCGACCCGCTCCTAACGTCACAACGTAACCACTTGGCAATCAGCGGCAAAAGCTGCAATGTGACAAAGTGATATTAAAATGTCAAACAAAAAAATCCATACGTTCGTTTCACCCCAACTTTCCAATGCGGTTGGGATGAAACGGCATTGGCCACTTGGTCAATGTCCTTTCATCCCCAATCGGTCATTAGGCTTCATCCGTATTTCGTGCTGCCGTCAGACGGATTGTTTTCCGGTTTTGTCGAAGATGTAGCGGGCTACATCGGGATAAACCGGGGAGCAAGACGGCGGCGGCAGTGCGGAATATGGATGAAGAGCCGGCAATCAAGTATAAATGTGTTGATTAGCGTTCTAATGACCGATTTGGGTTTATATAGGTGAAGCTCCCCGTCAGCATGTTGCCGGTATGTTGTATTTCCAATAAGCTTTCAATGTCACAATGTCCGTATCTGCCATATAGACGTGCGATATGTTTGAACGTGGCCATGTCGCAACCTCCGAACAACCGTTTAAAGTAAAGCCTGCACGCAGTTCTTTTCCCTAAAATCATTGCCGCCGCCTTGAATGCCAAGTTGGCTTTTTCCTCATGAAGCATGGCGAATAAGATGAATTTATACAGTTTGTCGTATTTCTTCATAGGCGTTTATAAAAAAGATGTTTCCCAAGCCCGCGGCGTTTGGGAAACATCCGTATTGTTTGTCTGCTTAAGATAATGGGCGTATGCCTTTGCATTTATAATATTCCGTGCGTGGCCCTATCTTATGCGGTCGGCCGAACGCACCAACGCCTCGTCGGCCAATATGGCCTTTCTCGCCATGAAATAAAGAATCAGCGATATTACCGGCAACACAGCCGGGAACGAGACTGCCAATTTGTTGCCGGCTTCCTGCACATTGAACGCCATGACGGCGAAAACTACGTACCAGCCTAACGTCAGCAGCATGTTGAACATGCAGAAGCGGCTTTGGGTTATCCTGTTGCGGTATGAGAAAATCGCCACTATTGAGACGGGGCATGTTATAAGCAGTATGGCGAACAACGCCCACACGGAGAAATCGTAGGCTCCGTCGGGGCTTGTTATCCATAAGTTGTACATCACGGATTTTCCGCCCACGGCACTTTCAGGCGTAAAACTGGCCAACGGCAGGCATAAGCAGACAACCGTCAATATGACAGCCAGCAGCAGGAATATTGTCTGTTTCCGCTGTATCATTGCAGTTCTTTTTGATTGTCCTTTTGCGTGTCACGCCAATAAACATTGCCGTCGGTAAACTCTTGCGTGGCGAGCAGCGTGGGTTTGGGCAGTTTCTCGTAATACCTCGATATTTCTATCTGCTCCCTATTCTCGAAAACTTCTTCCAGACTGTCGTTGTAAGACGCAAACTCGGCCAGTTTCTTACTCAGGTCCTGCTTGATTTCAACTGATATTTGGTTGGCGCGTTTCGAGATTATCGCAACACTTTCATATATGTTTCCTGTGTCTTTGCACAAGTCCATGATGTTGCGGGTCACTGTGTTTGTAGGGGCTTTTGATTTCTTATAGTCCATGATTCCTTAATTTATGCTTTGTGTATGTTCTTAATTATTCGTGTATTTCTTGCAAGACGCTATATATTTTTCAGCCAGTTTCTTGTTTTTCGAGTCAGGGTATTCATTTATGAAACCATAACATTCGTCTTCCGCGTCGCGGTAACGGTCCAATTTCTTGGCCTCGACGCTCTGTTGGGCCAGCTCGAACTTGCTTTTCATTATCAGCAGCGCGAAATCTTCACGGAACGAGTTGTAAGGATAGTCGTTAATCGCGTTTTGGGCTGTTATTATGCAAGCCTCGTAATTGCTGCCCCCGCTGGTGCAGTTACCGAAGTAAGTGCCGAGGTTGTAATACAGTTGGGCCGAGTAGAGCTCTTTCTTTACGAGCTTATCCTGCAGTTCGAACAGCCGTTGCTGGGCGGTGCTCTTCAGCTTGGCGTCAGGGTAGATGTCCAAGTATTCCTGAAAGGCGGATATGGCGTTTACCGTTTCTGTCTGGTCGAGACGCGGCTCAGGAGTACTCATGTACAAGCTTTCGCCGATATAGAACGAGGCTGTTTCCGCATATATGCCCTTTGGGTACGATTGGCGGTATTTCTTGAATGTCATCGCCGCCCCTTGGTAGTCCATGTCGCAATACTGTGCCATGGCGAGCATGTAAAGGCTCTCCTCCGCGTTGTCGGTTCCCTTTTGTATGGTCACCAGTTCTTGGAGTAGTGAGATTGCCTGTGAATACTTGCCGTTGGCGAAAGCCTCTTTGGCGTATTCGTATTTGTACGCATAGTCTTGTGATTTGTAGACTTGGTTGAATTCGTGGGCGCATCCTGAGAAAATAATGGCTGCGGCTATCGTGGCAAGAAAATTTTTCTTCATAATGAAATTCAACAAATTTGGAGTGCAAAAATACACATTATTCTTATAAGAGGCAAAGTTTTAAGGCCATTTTTTAGAAAAAATTCTTTTTGTTGCGTTTATTAGCGCTTTATTTGTATTTTTGCAACGGCATACGAGCCGACTTTGTCTTAATGTTGAATCGATTTTATGAGTGATTTTAAACTTGTTTCCGAATATAACCCTACCGGCGACCAGCCCGAAGCCATACGTGAACTTACGGACGGAGTGCTTAGTGGTGAAAAGTCGCAGGTGCTTTTGGGGGTTACTGGTTCGGGAAAGACTTTCACCGTTGCCAACGTTATCGCCAACGTTAACAAGCCCACTCTTATATTGAGTCACAACAAAACCCTTGCGGCGCAGTTGTACAGTGAGATGAAGTCGTTTTTCCCCGACAACTCCGTTGAATATTACGTTTCCTATTACGATTATTACCAGCCTGAAGCTTATTTGCCGCAGACCGACACTTACATAGAAAAAGACCTGGCCATCAACGAGGAAATAGACAGGCTGCGCTTATCGGCCGTGTCATCATTACTTTCGGGACGCAAGGACGTGGTTGTCGTTTCTTCCGTATCGTGCATTTACGGCATGGGCGGCCCTGTTGAGATGGCCAAAAGCGTAATATCGCTTAAGCGTGGACAGAAGCTCGACCGGAACGTATTCTTGCGCAACCTTGTAAACGCCCTGTATGTCAGGAACGACATTGAGTTGAAACGCGGCAACTTCAGGGTCAAGGGCGATACGGTCGACGTGTTCATGGCTTATAGCGACAATGTGCTAAGGGTGTCGTTCTGGGACGACGAAATTGACTCGATCGAGGAAATCGACTCCGTAAGCTTCCACCGCCTTGCCTCATTTGACAGTTATCAGGTTTATCCGGCCAACTTGTTCGTCACGTCAAAGGAGCAAACCGAGATCGCGGTACGTGAGATACAGGATGATTTGGTTAAGCAAATAGATTACTTCAACGAAATGGGCGATACCGTTAAGGCCCAGCGTATTAAGGAGCGTGTAGAGTATGACATGGAAATGATAAAGGAACTTGGACATTGCTCCGGAATAGAGAACTATTCGCGCTATTTCGACGGGCGCGAACCTGGGCAAAAGCCCTATTGCCTGTTTGATTTCTTCCCGAAAGATTACCTTCTCGTCATTGACGAAAGCCATGTAAGCGTTCCACAGATAAGCGCGATGTACGGGGGCGACAGGGCGAGGAAAACAAATCTTGTCGAATATGGTTTCCGGCTTCCGGCCGCCTTCGACAACCGTCCGCTGACTTTCGACGAGTTCCATTCGATGATAAACCAAGTTATCTACGTGTCGGCGACGCCGGCCGATTATGAACTGGCCGAAGCTGGCGGCGTCGTCGTCGAACAGGTTATCCGCCCGACCGGATTGCTCGATCCCGAGATTGAGGTGCGCCCGAGCGAGAACCAGATAGACGACCTGATGGAGGAAATCCTGAAACGGAACGAACGTGGCGAGCGCACTTTGGTCACGACGCTGACAAAACGCATGGCGGAAGAACTGACCGAGTATCTGCTTAACCACGACGTTAAGGCCAATTACATCCATAGCGACGTTGCCACGCTCGACCGCGTCAAGATAATGAACGACTTGCGTGAGGGGGTGTTTGACGTTTTGGTAGGCGTGAACTTGTTGCGTGAGGGGCTTGACTTGCCTGAAGTGTCGCTGGTCGCCATCCTTGACGCTGACAAGGAGGGATTCTTGCGTTCACACCGTTCGTTGACCCAGACGGCGGGGCGCGCCGCAAGGAACGTCAACGGCAAGGTGATAATGTACGCCGACCGCATAACAGCAAGCATGCAGGCGACCATCGACGAAACCATGCGCAGGCGTGAGAAACAGCTGCGGTATAACGAGGAGCATCATATAACGCCGAAGCAAATCACAAAGGGCGTTAAGCGCAATGCCTTAGGCGTTGTTACGGTGGGAACGGAAACGCCTAAGCCGGGCACGGCCTACAAACCGTACATAGAGGAGGAGCATGTCGCTTTTGCCGCCGACCCGGTTGTAAGGCAGATGAGCACTGAACAGCTCAAGAAGAGCATCGCCAATACTCAGAGGATGATGAAGAAAGCAGCCAAGGAGCTTGATTTCATACAAGCGGCGCAGTTCAGGGACGAACTTCTCAAACTGCAGCAGATGCTGGACGAAAAGGTTTAGCCGTCCCCGCAACGGTAAAACGAAGTTAGCTGACACAGTATGGAGTGCATGATGTTAAATAATGCTTTTTTGCCGTGCCGTCGTGGTTAATTTATTAACTTTGCACAAATTTTTCATTACGATGAAACTTATCTTAGCCATTTTGATGACTTTCCTGCCAATCGCGGCCTTTGCGCAATCGGAGTGGGAAAAGCCGAATGCAAGTGCCGTTAATGTCGGCGATGAGGCCAAACAGGAAACAACACGGACGGATCCTGATGCAAAATATCTTGAAGGAGCCGTGCCCGAGGTGGACGGCAAGGTGGAATGGACACTCGATGTCAACGTGCCCGGAAAGGATGCGGAGCAGATTTATGACATTATGTTGCAGTACCTTACCAACCTCACAAAGAGCGAGAACCAGCTTGAGGGCAGTTGTGTGGCACTGGTGAATAAGGCCGAGCACATCGTCGTGGCCAACGTGAGGGAATGGCTTGTGTTCACGGATAAGTTCTTCGCCCTTGACAGGACGAAGTTCAACTATACGCTCATTGCTTATTGCAAGGACGGCGGCCTTACGGTGAAGATGAACCGCATTTATTACATATACGACGACAACGGCTCGGAGAAGGGTGGCACCGCTTATAAGGCGGAGGAATGGATAAACGACGAAAATGCCATGAACCGTAAGAAGACCAAACTCTACCGTGGTCCGGGCAAATTCCGCCGTAAGACCATCGACCGCAAGGACAGTCTGTTCAAGTCCGTTAAGGCGGCAGTCCTCTCTTCCAAGTGAGCTTACTGCGTTTATAACATCCGATAAGCAAGAAAAAATGCAAACAAATCAAGATAATACAACCGGGAACCTGCAACGGCGCAACAGGCGCGAAGCGAATGCCGACCGTTATATCGTGTTGCGCAATATCCTCAACATCATTTTCATGGTTGGGGCGGTGATAGGTGTAATCATATATTTCAAGGGAAGCCATGATACTGGTACGATAATCATTCTCGTGTCGATGGTATTCAAGATTGTAGAATGCGTATTCCGTTTTATAAAATGAGAATAAGGCTGCTCATTGTTCTAATTTTCACCGTGCTGCTGTCAGGCGCGCCGGTTTCGGCACAGAACTACAACCAACTGACCGATACGGGCGATTACACTAGGGAGGGTGGCCGCCGCGATTCGCTTTCCACCGGCAATAAGGAGATACCCAAGGGGCTCAAGGTCTGGACGGTAGACGAACGCTTCGGCGAGCGCATCGAGGCGCAGCCTGACACGATGCCGCACATGTACATGAACTCGATATTCACCACGGGGCTGCGTGGTGAATACAATACGCTCGGCAATCTCGGCTCGCCGCGCATCAACCGCATATTTACCGACCGTCCCGAGACGGCGCAGTTCATGTTCACGCAGCCTTACGACTATTTCATAACCCCGGTAGACAAGTTTCATTTCACCAACACACTCTCGCCGATAACCAACATTTCCTATAACACCTGCGGCAACCGCACTAACGGCGAAGACCACTTCAAGGCACTATTCGGCGTAAACGCCGGTAAGCGCATAGGCTTGGGCTTCAAGTTCGATTACATCTACGGCCGCGGATATTTCCAGAACCAGAGCACGTCGCATTTCAACTACTCCATGTACGGCTCGTACCTCGGCGAGCGTTACAATGCCCATCTGCTGATATCGTTCAATCACGAGAAGGTTGCCGAGAACGGCGGCGTGACCGACGACCAGTACATAACCCATCCTGAGACGTTCGACGACAATTTCCGCGACAATGAGATTCCCACCGTGCTCCAGCAGAACTGGAACCGTAACGACAACCAGCACGTGTTTTTCTCCCACCGTTATAGCTTCGGATTCCGTCGTAAGGTGAAGATGACCGAAGACGAGATAAGGGCGAAGAAGTTCGCCATAGAGTCGCAAAAGGAAAACGAGGCACGCAAGGCTCGTGAGGAAGCACGTGACAAGGCAGGCCGGGAAGGACGCGACTTCGACGAAGACGCTTTCGCCGAGCGGAAGACATATTCGGGACGACCCGACGACGCACGCATAGCCGGCGACGAGCCTGCCGACACGGTTCGGACGGAAGACGGCAGGATAACCGTGGACAAGGCCACGGCCGACAGCCTGTTGGCCGGAACGAAAGACGGAGGGCAGGCCGCAGCACCGGCCGACACGTCGTGGATGAAAGAGGAATACGTGCCGGTGACCAGCTTCATCCACACATTGAAATTCGACAACTATTCACGCATATACCAGGCTTACGACACTCCCGAGGACTATTATCTTGCCACTTATCCCGTGGCAGGGGCGCGGTTCGCCGGCGACTCGATCTACGACAAGACATCTCATTATTCGCTAAAAAACACCTTTGCCATAGCCCTGCTTGAAGGTTTCAACAAATGGGCAAAGGCCGGACTGAGGGCTTTCGTAACGTCAGACTTGCGCCACTTCACCCTCCCTGATTCGATAGGAACCGAAAGTGTTTACAACGAACACAACCTAAGCATAGGCGCACAGCTAATAAAGGCCCAGGGCCGCGCCCTGCACTACAATGTAACCGCCGAGACATGGCTCTTAGGAGAGGACGCGGGACAATTGAAGATAGACGGACGTGCCGACCTGAACTTCAGGCTATTCAAGGACACCGTGACTCTGGCAGCCAGGGCCTACCTCCACAGGGTGAACCCCACGTTTTACTACCGCCACTACCATTCCAAACACTTCTGGTGGGACAATACTGGGCTCGACCAAGAGATACGCACCCACATAGAAGGCGCTTTCTCGCTTAGGCGCACACGTACCACGCTGCGCGTAGCCTACGACAACCTGCAGAACTATGCCTACTTGGCCAGGCGGTATAACATAACCGAAGACTTCGGCCGTACCGGCAATACCGTCTCAGTGCGCCAGGCCGGCGGCAACATAAGCCTGCTCACCCTCCAACTGGCGCAAGACTTCAGGCTCGGGCCGCTCAATTGGGAAAATGTTGTGACCTACCAGAAATCTACCGACGAGAAAATCCTGCCAGTGCCCGCGCTCAACGTCTACACCAACCTCTACCTCCGTTTCAAGGTGGCACGGGTCCTGTCCGTAGACCTCGGCGGCGACCTCCGTTATTTTACAAAGTACGCCGCGCCCGACTATAGTCCTGCCCTCGGCCAATACACAGTACAAGACAACGGCGCGGCCAACGTTGAGACCGGCAATTATCCCATAGTCAACGTTTATGCGAACATGCACCTTAAACACACGCGCTTCTTCGTCATGATGAGCCACGTCAACGCCTCCGCCGGCGGCGAGAGGTTCCTCACGCCACATTATCCAATAAACGGACGCATTTTCAGGTTCGGCGTATCGTGGAATTTCTTCAATTAATGCCTGAATCCGTGGAAGTGTATCAAAATTAAGAAATAATCAGGAGCTAACTGGAGTTAGGCTCGTTTCACTCGCCGAAGTTAACGGACAACTCCGACGCGAAGCGTCTAATTCCAATTTGCTCCATTTTGATACACCATCCTCATCCCGACATATAAGGACTGTAATTGCGGAAACAAAATTTCAGATACGCCGTTTTCCGCCCATATACCACTGCACTCTGACACGCGACCATACAATTGTCAATACTCGGCTTATCCTTATGGATAATCATTATAAAGCAACGTCAGTTCGATATAATGAATATTTTTCATAAACATCAACGTACATTCAGATGTTTGTAAAAATAATTCTTACACCGGACTCACGTTAAAGCAAGCCCGAAATTCGAGGTCGTAGTATGTACTAAAATGACAATATTACCCATTGGCAGAATTATTTTGATTGGCATGGCGATGGTTACTGTTTCAAACGGTGGTTTTTCAGCCTACAAGACACGGCTTTTCGTCTCGTGAAAGACCGTCTTTCACACTATAAAAGGATACCTTTTGCATACCCATCGGAACCAGGCGGAAACCGTAAGAAAAAGCACCCGAAATGCAACAAAGCGTAAGCGTCTGTCCCAAAAAAGGCACAAATAATTCTGCCAGGAGGTCAATATTATATAGTCAAAAAGAAATGGTTTGCGAATTACACAAACGGAACTTGAGAGTTAGAAGTGACTCTAACTCTTCTTTATAAGCCCCGATATTGTCGAAGAAATCCTTGACGGCTTGCCTGAATTTTTCTTTCGTCCTGTAGAATCCGGTATTG
>CALUIJ010000020.1 GCA_944320675.1 uncultured Prevotella sp. | reverse complement strand
ACGGCAACCAGCAATGTGATAAAAACTCTTTTCATTATAAATCCCATTTTATATTTCCATATTATCAAACCACCTGTATGATTTCCTGCAGACCGTTGATGTTCTTTAGCTTTGCCATTATGTTCTTAACGTCGTCACGGTCGTGGATGCGAAGCTCAAGCGTTCCGTCGAAGATGCCTTCCTCGCATGAAACAACTATCTTATGAATGTTTACGTTCAACTCTTCCGAAATGACCTGGGTCACTTCATTAAGTATGCCGATGCGGTCGATACCCTTTATCTCAATCGTAGCGTCGAAGAACAGCTGGCGGTGCATGTCCCACTTTGCGTCAAGGATGCGGTTGCCGAATCCGGCCTTGAGCTTCGCCGCCACGGGACACGTGCGCTTGTGTATCTCGATGTGGTTCTTGCCGTCGATAAAACCGAGGGCGTCGTCGCCCGGAATCGGGTGGCAACATGACGGGAATATGAATTGGCCTATGTTTTCGTCTGTAATATAAATAGGCTTCTTACGGTTGAAACCTTCCTTTACGGTGAAGTAGTCGGCTTTCTTCCGTTCCTGCCCTTTCTTAGAGTTCTTGCCTACAAACGGCACGAACTTGCGCCACGTTACGGCCTTGGCGGCCTTTTTCTTGCCCGTTATCTCGTCGATGTCCTTATCGCCGAGGATTATGGTCTTGTCGCCAAGGTTCTTATACAACGTTTCCGGCTTCTGCACTTCGTGGAAATCACAAAGTTTGTCTACAACCGAAGAACTCATCTCTATTGAGTGTTTCTGCAAGAATGCCGCCAATATCTCCTCGCCCCTCTTCTGCGTCTCCTTCGCCTCGCGCCTTAATATGGCTTGTATTTTAGCCTTGGCCTTTGCCGTGGAAGCGAAGTTTATCCAAGACGGCTGCACATGCTGCGAGTTGGACGTCAATATCTCCACCTGGTCGCCGCTCTGCAACTTATGGCTGAGGGGCACAAGCTTGTGGTTGACCTTGGCGCCGATGCAGTGGCTGCCGAGAAACGTATGTATCTGGAAAGCGAAATCAAGGGCCGTACATCCCGCCGGCATAGTCTTTATCTCACCCTTGGGCGTGAAAACAAATATCTCGGAAGCGAACAGGTTCAACTTTATGGCATCGAGGAAATCCATGGCATCGGGCTGCGGGTCGTCGAGAATCTCCTTTATCGTGCGCAACCAATTGTTCAGTTCGCCGTCGTCCTCGGTTATTTCCTCGCCCTCCTTGTACTTCCAGTGGGCGGCAAAGCCCTGCTCGGCAATCTCGTCCATACGGTCGGAGCGGATCTGCACCTCTATCCACCGTCCCTGCTTGCTCATCAGCGTTACGTGCAGGGCTTGGTAGCCGTTGGCCTTGGGATGGTTGACCCAATCGCGCAGGCGGTCGGGGTGCGACTTGTAAATCTGGCTTATCGCCACGTAAATGTTGAAGCACTCGTTCACCTCCTCTTCACGCTTCTTCGGCTTGAAGATAATCCTCACGGCCAGGATGTCATATATTTGGTCGAACGTTACGTGCTTGTTCTGCATCTTGTTCCAAATGGAATAAGGGCTTTTCACACGCGCCTTGATTTCATACTCCAACCCCATCTTGTCGAGAACCTCGCGGATGGGGGCGGTGAAACTTGCGAACAACGTGTCGCGCCATTCCTGCGTGCCGGCCAGCTGGTCCTGGATTCTCTTGTACTCCTCGGGATGCTCGAACTTGAAACTAAGGTTCTCAAGCTCGGTCTTTATCTTATTAAGCCCCAGCCTGTTGGCCAAAGGCGCATAGATGTACAGTGTCTCGCCAGCTATCTTATATTGTTTGTTGGCCGGTTGGCTGTCCAAGGTGCGCATGTTGTGCAGGCGGTCGCATATCTTGATGAGGATCACGCGGATGTCGTCGCTCATGGTAAGGAGCAGCTTCTTGAAGTTCTCGGCCTGGGCCGAAGCCTGCTCGCCGAAGATTCCGCCTGATATCTTCGTCAGTCCGTCGACAATCTGCGCGATCTTACGCCCGAAGATGTTCTCAATGTCCTCGACCGTATAATCCGTGTCCTCTACGACGTCGTGAAGCAACGCCGCGCTTATACTCGTAGAGCCCAGCCCCATCTCCGAGCACGCAATCTGCGCCACGGCGATAGGGTGCATTATATACGGCTCGCCCGACAAACGGCGCACGCCCTTGTGCGCCTGCTTGGCAAAATGGAAAGCCTTTGTTATGAGGTCGACTTTCTTACGGTGGCGCGTCGACAAGTAACTGTCCAATAAATGTTGGAACGCACCGTTAACCAATTTCTCCTCTGCGGCTTCCCTCGTCTTATCAATATTGTTCTGCTCGTCCATAGTCGTGTCTTTTTTGATATTATATATAATTAAGGTGTGGGCAATAGATGAAAAAATATCACCTCACCCTGATTTTTTTCCCTGCGCGTATGTTGTTGCCCTTTATGCCGTTAAGCTGGCGCAACTTCCTTACCGTGGTGTGGTTTCTCTCGGCTATCTCCGACAGGGTGTCGCCCTTCCTGATAGTAACCCTCTTCACCCTTGTCCGCTTACGCTTCCGCGAATAGTTCTTCTTGCTTGCGGAACTCTTGCGCGAACCGCCCACGCTTGAAGAATTGTCCACCTCAACCAACGAACGCCTCGTAAACAGCGTCTCCGTCTTGTAATTGTATATCGAATCCTCGTTGGCGATAAAAGTATTGGTCATCGTAGCAGGCATGCGTATCACGGAAGGCTTGTTGCCGCCGTTCACCACGTCGCGGCGGTATTGCGGATTGAGCGTGCGCAGTTCATCAATGTCCACGCCGCACACCTCGGCTATCTGCCTAAGATGCACGTCCCTGCTGACAATTATCGTATCGGTCTTGGCCGGCAGTTGCGTGCGCATCGGGCAGATGTTGTGCTCGCAATAATAATTCATCACATAGTTGGCCGCAATGAACGCAGGCACGTATCCGCGCGTCTCCTTCGGCAAATATGGATATATCTTCCAATAGTCGGCCTCGCCGCCGGCGCGGTGGATGGCCTTGTTGATGTTCTCGGGGCCACAGTTGTAGGCGGCGATGACAAGGCTCCAGTCGCCGAATATCTTATACAAGTCCCTCAGGTATTGGGCTGCGGCGTAAGACGACTTTATCGGGTCGCGGCGCTCGTCCACAAGCGAGTTCACCTCAAGTCCGTATTGCTTGCCCGTAGCCACCATGAACTGCCACAAGCCGGCCGCTCCCACCCTCGACGTGGCCAAAGGGTTCAACGCCGACTCTATAACCGGCAGGTATTTCAACTCAAGCGGCAGACCGTAAGCCTCCAAGGCCTCTTCGAATATCGGAGTATAGAAATTCGACGCGCCGAGCATATAGCTGACTGAATGGCGCAAACGGCCCGTGTACCTGTCGATAAACTTCTGCACGATGTCGTTGTAAGGCATCTCCATCACGTTCGGCAGGCGTTTCAGCCTTTCCATGTAGACCTCTTTAGGATATGTCCTGTTCTCATCCTTAAGGTTGCAGTCATTGTCGGGCTGCAGGTAAGTTTTTGAATAATATAGGTTCAGCAGGCTGTCCACCTCGAAGTTCATCGCCTCGGGCACGTCGATAGCCTCCTCCTTACCGTCATTGTCCGTCACAATTATCTCTTCCTCGTTTTGCGCCTGCATCACGCAGTTTCCGCCGAGAAGCGCCGCCACAACAGCTATAAACAGTCTTTTCTTCATAAGTAGTTCCTAAATATTGCAGTATCTTCTAAATGTATGGTTGTTTGTTTTTTCCTATCAAAAGTTAAGTGAGCATTGCACTCCGAACGACGATGAAGTCAGCGGATTGGCCGACGAACCGTTGTTGATGACGGCAGGCTGCACCCTCAGGCTCAGGTCCCTGGATATGTCGAATTCCGACAGCGACGCGTCTACGTAAGCGTCGATCACCGACAGGGCGTAAACGCCGATAAGGCAGAATATGCTCAGGTCGCGGTACCTACGGTAAAAGTCTTTCCTCCTTCTGAACAAGTCCTGGTAACGCTCGGTGTTCTCGGGCGTAATAGTGTTGCCCAAGTGCAAGAACTGGTTGTAGCTCTGCGTGTTAGGGTCGTTGTCCATTATGTCCATGTAAGCCTGCGAATAGTCCTTTAGCATCTGGTTGTTCCACCGTATGGCGTAAAGACATCCGAGGAAGCCTCCGTAAACTATGGGCAGTTTCCAGAACTTACGGTTGTATATCTGCCCCGCCCCAGGTATGACTATGGCGAGCCACATGGCCCTTTTTGCGTCAGGCCTCCAAGAAGCCCAGTCGCGCTTCTCCTTCTTCACCGGCAGTGAGTCTTCCAAGACGGCCGTGACGGTGTTAGCAGAGTCGACGGCCGTGACGATCTTGCCCAACGAGTCAGTCACGCTTGCGTACACGCCGGCGCTGTCGGCCGAAAGCACCGAATCCGCCACGGCGGCATGCCCCATGCCGCACGAAGCCAGCCCGCGGCAAGGCCACATGACGACGGCAAGCACGACGACGGCAAGCACGCGCCTTAACAAGCCTGAAACGACAAGTCCATTCCTCTTATCCACAACCTCGTTATTATTGCTGGTCTTTCAGTTTGTCAAACATGGTGATTATCTGCTCCAGTTCCTTCTCGTTGGCGAACGGGATGCTTATCTTACCCTTACCGTTAGCCGACAGCGACATCTGCACGGGAGTGCTGAAAAAGTCGGACAGCCTCTGCCTGAGAGCGGTGAACTCCTCTGGCATCTGCTGCTTCGCCGCTATTTTCTTCTTTCCGCTCACCACGTCCTCGCCGTTCTTTAGCTTCTGCACCATTTCCTCCACTTTGCGCACCGAGTAGCCGTTCTTCTGTATTTCCTTGAACAGCTTAACCTGCAACGACGGACTATCTACGGCCAGCAAGGCGCGGGCGTGCCCCATGTCGATTTCCTTATTCTGCAAAGCCATCTGCACCTGGGCGGGCAACTTCAGCAAGCGCAGGTAATTGGCTATGGCCGTGCGGCTCTTGCCCACGCGCTCGGACACCTTTTCCTGCGTCATGCCAGTGCTCGACATAAGGTGCTCGTAAGCCAGGGCTATCTCTATTGCGTTAAGGTCCTCGCGCTGGATGTTCTCGACGAGAGCCATCTCCATGATGTTCTCGTCCTTGATGGTGCGGATATACGCCGGAATAGCTCTCAGCCCGGCTATCTGCGAGGCCCGCCACCTACGCTCGCCGGCTATTATCTGAAACCTGTTCACCTCTATCTGGCGCAGCGTTATCGGCTGTATTATACCTATCTCGCGTATGCTGTTGGCCAATTCCTGCAACGCCACCGGGTCAAACTCCCTGCGCGGCTGGTTGGGGTTGGCCTCTATCTGCTCCAACGGTATTTCATTTATCGTCGAACTGCCTTGCGGGCGCACCTCGTCTGTTGAAATCAGCGCGTCGAGTCCGCGCCCAAGGGCGTTGCCGTATCTTTTCTTTACTGCCATGTCTATTTTTGTTTAGCAGACAAGTCGTCAGATACAAGCAGACAAGCGGGATTACATCATGAAACGTTTTTCCATATACAACTTGTCTGCCTGTCTGCTCGTTACCCGTCTGCTTTTAATTCTTATTAATTATCTCTTTCGCCAGTGCCAGGTGGTTCTTGCTGCCGGTCGAGTCGGCATCGTAAAGGATTACGGGCAGGCCGTGGCTGGGCGACTCGCTCAGCTTTACGTTGCGCTGTATAACGGTCTTGAACACAAGTTCCTGGAAGTGGCGCTTCACCTCGTCGTATATCTGGTTGGCAAGCTTCAGGCGGCTGTCATACATCGTCAGCAGGAAGCCCTCTATCTCAAGCTTCGGATTGAGCTTGCTCTTTATTATCTTAATTGTATTCAGCAGCTTGCTGATGCCCTCGAGCGCGAAATACTCGCACTGCACGGGGATTATCACCGAGTTGGCCGCCGTAAGGGCGTTGACCGTTATCAGGCCGAGCGACGGCGAGCAGTCTATCAGTATGTAGTCGTAATCGTCTTTTATCGGGGCGAGCAGTTTCTTTATCACCTGCTCCCTATGCTCGATGTTGAGCATTTCTATCTCCGCGCCGACGAGGTCGATGTGGCTCGGTATGATGTCAAGCCCGTCGATGTCGGTCGTATAGACCGCGTCGCGCACGTCGGCGTTGTCTATGATACATTCGTATAAAGTACAGTCTATGTCTTTAGTGTTGACACCAAGGCCGCTCGAGGCGTTGGCCTGCGGGTCGGCATCGATTACCAGAACCTTTTTCTCTAATGTGGCGAGCGAGGCCGCCAAGTTGATGGTGGTGGTGGTTTTACCCACACCGCCCTTTTGGTTTGCTAATGCGATAATTTTTCCCATCTTCAATATAATTAGTCGACAAGTCGCGGCCTGACGGACGGATGGAGGATCAACGCCGTTCCCTACCCTTAAAACTAATACCATTGCCGGCCGGCCATTGCCCGGCTTGCCCACTGATAATAAAATTATTTTGCAAAAATACATATTTTGCGCGATATACGGTCGGATTAAACCTTTTTTCGTACTTTTGTAGGCGAAAGAAAATGATTTTTAATGAAAATGATGAAACCGTTAATACTTATTTCCAATGACGACGGCTATCACGCCAAAGGCATCAACGCGCTCGTAGACATGGTTGCCGACTTCGGCGACGTGCTCGTCTGCGCACCCGAGTCGGCACGCTCCGGCTTCTCTACGGCATTCTCAGCCACCACCCCGTTACGCTTGAAACTGCGCCGCGAACGCGAAGGCATGCAGATGTGGTCGTGCAACGGCACGCCGGTAGACTGCGTGAAGCTCGCCCTTAGCGAACTGTGTCCGCAACGCCGCCCCTCCATCGTTATAGGCGGAATCAACCACGGCGACAACGCTTCGGTCAACTCCCACTACTCGGGCACGATGGGAGTGGTGCGCGAAGGGTGTATGAAATACATACCTTCGGTGGCATTCTCACTATGCGACCATGACGACGATGCCGACTTCGAGCCGTTGCGCAAGTACGTAAGAGCCATAACGTCAGGCGTTTTACGCGACGGATTGCCTAAAGGCGTATGCCTCAACGTGAACTTTCCTTTGGCGAAAGAGTTCAAGGGCGTAAAAGCCTGCCGAATGGCTCACGGCACATGGGGCAACGAAGTTGTTCGCGCACATCATCCGCGCGGTTACGACTACTTCTGGCTCGTCGGCCAATACACCAACGACGAACCTGAGGCAGACGACACCGACAACTGGGCGCTGCGCCACGGATACGTCGCGATAACCCCTACCACCATAGACGTAACGGCATACGACATGATCGGGAAAATAAATTCAATAATGCTTAATTCTTAATGCTTAATTTTTAATGCATAATGCATAATGCACAATTCATAATGCATAATCGGGCTGCGCTTAGTATTCATGGATGCCTGCTGATTTTTTTGAACATTCAGCGCAGAAGTCCCAATCGGATAAAGCGCAGCCAGATTATGCATTATGCATTAAGAATTGTGAATTATTAATTGTGCATTATGAATTATGAATTAAAAAAATGAAGTACTACCTTATAGTCGGCGAAGCGAGCGGCGACCTTCACGCCTCCCACCTTATGCGCTCGCTCAAGAAGAATGACGGAAAAGCGGAGTTCCGCTTTTTCGGCGGCGACATGATGGCCGCCGTAGGAGGCACGTGCGTAAAGCATTACCGCGAACTTGCCTACATGGGCTTCGTGCCCGTGCTGCTCCACTTGCGGACAATATTCAAGAACATGACCCTATGCAAGCGCGACATCGTAGGTTGGCAGCCCGACGTGGTGATACTCGTTGACTACCCCGGCTTCAACCTCGGCATAGCGAAGTTCGTTCACGCTAATACGTCCATACCGGTTTACTACTATATTTCGCCCAAGATATGGGCATGGAAGGAATACCGGATAAAGAACATCAAGCGCGACGTCGACGAAATGTTCTCCATCCTGCCGTTCGAAGTGCCGTTCTACGAGAAGAAGCACGGCTACCCAATCCACTACGTAGGCAACCCTACGGCCGACGAGACAAACGAATTCTTGGGAAACTACGACGAGAGCGTTGAAGACTTTTACACGGACAACTCGCTTAAGTACGGCCGCCCGATCATCGCACTGCTGCCGGGCAGCAGGCGGCAGGAGATAAAAGACAACCTCCCGAGTATGATAGAGGCGGCGTCACGTTATGCCGACGACTACCAAGCCGTAATAGCAGGAGCGCCGGGCATACCCCACGACCATTACCGACAGTTCACACAAGGGCACGACGTCAGCATAGTTTACGACAAGACTTACCCGTTGCTGCTACATTCAACAGCAGCCATCGTAACCAGCGGCACCGCCACGCTCGAAACGGCACTGATAGGCACTCCGCAAGTGGTATGCTACAAGACGCCAATACCCAAGGTAATAGCATTCTTGCGCAAGCATCTGCTGAAAGTGCCTTACATATCGTTGGTAAACCTCATCTTAGGCCGCGAAGCGGTAAAAGAGCTTGTGGCCGACACGTTCACCGTAGACAACATCGCCGCCGAACTGGGCCGGCTACTGCCCGGCAACCCCGAACGTAAAAGAATGCTTGATGATTACGTGGAACTAAGCCTGCGCCTCGGACAGGAAAAAGCACCCGACAACGCCGCACGGATAATGGTAGAGCTGCTCGGCAAACGCTGAGCAAGGTTGTGGGGTTGTGAGGTTATGCGGTTTTTACGGTTATGCGGTTGTATGGTTATGAGGTTATGTGTGTTTAGGTTATGTGTGTTTAGGTTATGGGGTATACGGTTATGGGGTATACGGTTATGATGAGAGTTAAGAAGTCGGTTGCATTTTGTCATTCCGGGCTTAGACCCGGAATCCAGTAAACGAACATAGGATGCAGCTTAACACTTTACACTGGATTCCGGGTCTAAGCCCGGAATGACAAAATGCAACCGACTTCTTAACTCTCATCATAACCTCATACCGTATAAATCCATAACAGCATAACCGTAAAACCTTACAACCGTATAACCATACAACCGCAAAACCGTAAAAATTACCGTCACAATGTCACAAGACAGCCAATTGTATTGACTATCAAGTGATTACACGGTGACATTAGCACTATTTTCATTGTCACCACCGTCACATGCCGCATGAGTGACGGTGGTGACAGTCGGGCAAACGATAATGTCACGCCACAACACAGTGGTTTTCAGCGGTTTACAGTATTTGGTGACATTGTGACGGTAAAATTGCGACTAAATTTATAATTGTACATGGGAGTTCTGTATAAGAACAAATGAAATCATTGTTTTATGATGGTTTCATTTGTTATGATGAGTTCATTGTTTTATGACTGTTTCATGTTCTTATACAGAGTTCACGAATTGTACATGTTTCATGATGCGAAAGACGGCTTTTTACGACACAAAACGTGGCCTTTCACGATGCAAAAGGCCACGTTTTAGAAACGCCCCGACAGGGCGCCGTTCTCCACACAGTCACAAAAACGGGAAAATAATATAGATTATTGAGCATCCGTCTACTTTCAAGTAAAGCACGCATGCCGCCAAAAGCACTGCCACTGAGACGATTACCGCAATGCTTGCATATACCAAACGCGGAGGGATGCGGCCTAACACCTTGTCCATCTTATCACTTCTCCGCTCAAAATACACCTTATGTTTCATATCGTTTCATGTTTTTATCCGACGTCATTGGCCGAGTTCGAGCTGGTTTTTCACCAATTCGTAATACGAGCCTTTCTTACTTACCAGTTCGGCGT
>CALUIJ010000019.1 GCA_944320675.1 uncultured Prevotella sp. | reverse complement strand
CCGGGCCGGGACCCGGAATCCAGAAAAAAACCTCTTACCAACACAATTTGGTTGCATACATTGGATTCCGGGTCCCGGCCCGGAATGACGGTATGCTGCCGACTTCTTAGAAGAGGATGCAAGTCGCCGTTAAGGCAATGACGGTATGCCACAGACTTCTTACGGTTTTGAATGGTACAATTTGTTTTTTTGAATGATTATATTCTTCTTAATGCCGAACTGACGTAAAACCTTATATATAAACGGCAACCTTCCGTGGGGCGGAAGGCCGCGTTCCACGAGGCGGAAGGCTACGTTTTGACACGCCGTTGATAAGCGGTGGAAAAGTGTGGAAAAAAGTGTGGACAATCGTGTTGACAACATGAGGATTGTCAACAGACGGGACGTGACGGGCGGGGCGCATGTGGATATGAACAGGGTTGTGAAGGGATTTTAAGCAAGTTTTCAACGGTTTCATGACGGAAAAAGATATAAACTTATTAATTTTGCACGGTCGGCCGATATTGTTGACAAGCGGCGTTAACGCCTGACAGCCAGGACGAAGATGTTAAACGCAAGTGTTGACAACAGGCCGCATTGTGTTGATAACTTAACGGCAAAGGATTCAGGCCGGAAGTTTTGCACATATCAACGGCATATCATAAGGGAACATTCTTTTTTTTCAGGAAAAGAAGAAAGGGAATAAAATTATGAATAGTCGTGGAAAACGGCCCTCACTTCCGCCTTTTGCCCTCCGGCATGGCTCTCGGCCGGCACCGCCGCTAAAGGCGGCAAACCGAGGCGGCGGAGCCGAAAGTGTATCCCGATGATTTACACTTACACCGGAACAGCGAAAAAAACAACAAAATCCCTATTTTATTTTGTTTATTTTGCAAACATTTATTAACTTTGCCACACGCACATGCCTATAAACAAGCCATGCGCCCGACTAGGCGCAGGCGGCATGAGCCGTTTCCCCGGACCCACGCCGAGCACCCGACAAGGGAGGAAGGGCGGGTTGCAGGGGAATACGAAAGACATAATAAGGCGTTTACTACGGCGCTATTGTTCACGCACGTATCGGAATCTGGCCCATTTACGGTATTAAAGTCATGGACAAAGCAACGGTAGATGCCCCGGGTGTGATTTATATGTCGCGCCGGTAGTGTTTGGCGAACGCCCGTCAGCCCCTTACCCAAGTCGGTAAGGCAAGATGAGTGGTCGGTCAAACACTACGTGGCGGCTTACGTATACATCGTATCGGCGTGGGTTCTAACGTTGTCTGTTCGACTTTAATAGGCAAGCCAGAGCCTCGATACGTGGAACGGACAACAGGACGACTCCACGCTTTTTTCATGCCTTTCCATATACCATGGATACGACAAACCCTGCACCGTATGAGCACACTGACTGATGTAGCCGAAAGGGGGCCGGCCCTGCGCAGTGGCCACTGCGCGCACATGCCCGGCGTTCATGAGGAAGATGTGAAACCACTTAAATATTAACCTTAATAAAAACAAAAAGCAATGAAAACCAGAGAACCTACGACGGAAACAAACCACTAATTACAACAACGCAAAAAAATCAATATATACGATGGGAAAATTATTTTTAATGAACACCTTGAAGTTCAACAACTTGGCATTTGTTCGTTGACTCACGATAACTCCGGCGCGAAGCGTCTGACTACCGTTAACTCCATTTTGATCCACACTCATACAATAATCAAATACATAATGAAGGCGCAACTTTCTATTTTCAAAACCATCGTTCTGCTGTCCGTAACCGCGGCTGCGCCGTCATGCAGCGCGCAGACGGCCGGGGAAGGGCGGCACGTGGCATGCGCAGTGGCCGAAAGACTTGACCGGCAGACTGCGTTGACGGCTACTTACGAGGAACTGCCGTGCTACACGGCGGCGGAAGCGGGAATGCCGCTCGACACCGCGACATGCGACAAGCTTTTTACAGCCATGGCCGACGAACTGCGGCTCAACAAGGCGCGCAGGGTGAGGCCGAGGAGGAGCAATCTGCTTGTGCAGGGATACAGCCCGACATTCCGCATATACTTTCATTCGGGAAGCAAAGGCATGCCCGCCGGTGCGCCGCACGACAGGAAAGCATTCACCGTGTACGCCGACATGGCATCGGGACGGTACCACATAGTGGAATGCGGAAGGAAACGGACCGTAGAAACGCCGATAACGCCACTCGGCGGCAACCGCATGTCAAAGTTAATTAAAGACATTTACTCAAAACTTGTGGCAAAAGGCAAGGCCCACGACGAGGCTACACCGCCCGGAACCGGCCCCGACGGTGAAACCTTACGGACGCTCGAAGCCGTAGCAGGCATGAGGGTGGAAGCGGCCTACCTGCTCGACCCTATGCGGAAGGACTCCGGAAGGAAAATCGGCAGGTCGGCCGTCATCGACTCGCTAACGGCCGTGCCGGCCGCGCTCGGCGCAGAAGTCATAAGCCTGCTGTCGTCGAGCGCTACTTATGAGCATACGGACATGGTGGCGGACTGCGCCTTCCTGCCTGACGTGGCGTGGACGGTCACCGACGGTGAACGCTCCTTTAACGCTATCGTGGCCTTCTACTGCGGCGAGCTGGTAATCTGCGACGGGGAAAACACCGTAAGGTTGCGTCTGAACGCCGAACGGCAAGACCTGCTCAAATGCGCCATATCATGCTTCCCTACAGACGGATACCTGAAGAAATACGTAAGAAAATGAAACGATTAGCCATACTCGCCCTCATCTTGTCCGCGCTCACCCTGCGGCCGGCCGCGCTCGGCGCGCAGACGCTGCACGCGCTGCTGTTCGTCAACGAGAAAGAGGAAGGACGCGAAACTGACAGGACCGAGGACATGAGGAAAATGCTCAACTTCTGGCAGGATATAGCCGGAGTGATAGGTTATGATTACGAATACTCGTGCAACAGCGACTCATACTTCACGGCCGGTAGGGTGAGGAGCGTGATATCGTCGCTCGACGTAGGGCGCGGCGACATCGTAGTGTTCTATTACTCGGGCCACGGCTACAACGACGGCACCAACGTATGGCCCATGCTCAACCTGAAGGACGAGGACTTACCCGAAATCGAGGTGCTGAAACTGTTGAAGAAAGTAAACGCCCCGGCAAAGCTCACGCTCTGCATGGCCGACTGCTGCAACAAAGTGTATTCAGGCGGCAGCGTCAACGTGGCTTACGGCATGGACGAGCCGGCGGTAAGGAAACTGTTCACCGGCTTCAACGGGAAAAAGACCATCATAGCCTCGTCGAGCAAACAAGGGCAATATTCATGGAGCAACTCCGTCTACGGGGCTTACTTCGGAATATCCTTCCGCCAGGCCGTGGGCGACATAGGGTACGGCGGGGCCGAATGGGACACCGTGATGGAAAACGCCAGGCTCCTTACCCTTGAATACACCGAAGGCCGGCAGGAACCACAATACAGCGTGACGCAGACCAGCGACCCCTTTGAATAAGCCCGTACGAAGAAAAGAAACCGACAAAAACCACACCCCGCATGAAACAAGCTTTCAGATTACTGCTGATGCTGCCGCTGCTGCTCCTGACGGGCCAGCGGGCGGCCGGACAGACGTTCAACTTCATATACTTCTCAGACACCAACGACTCGAGGATAGGCAAAAACTCGGAAGAGGCCAACCGCTACTTCCTCAACAACTTCATACCGCAGCTGAAGAAGAGCACCGGGCTCGACGTATGGCAAAAGGTGTACACCGGCGGCTCGTTCAGCCGCGACAACCTCGAAAGAGCGCTCGACGGCCTGAGCACCGACGGCGACGACATAATCTTCTTCTACTACTCGGGCCACGGCTACAACGACGGCTCAAGCATATTCCCGACGATGACGCTCGGACTGCAGGGCGACGACCTCGGCTCGAGGACTAAGCGCATACTCGACGTTTACAACCAGCTGAGGAGAAAGCCCCACAAGCTGCTCGTGGTGATAGCCGAGGCCTGCAACGCCGTCTACTCCACGCGCGGCGTGAAGGGCAACGCCGTAGTAAGCTACGACGCATACGAGGGCAACAACGACAACTACTACGAGCTGTTCCGCAACTCGTCGGGCGACTACCTCATGTCGAGCTGCAGCCAGGGGCAGAAGTCGTGGAGCCCTATGGGCGGACTGAGCTATTTCGCCACGGCCTTCCGCGATGCCATAGACGAGCGGCGTACGTCGGTGACGTGGCCCGTGTTACTCGACGCCGTAGCCTCTAAGACGCGCAGCTACGTGGACCGCTACGCCGGCGAGACGCAGCAGCCGCAGTGGATAAGCGGCGGATACTCGGGCCGGGCCGCCACGGCAACGGCCAGGCCGAAGGGCGGGATAACAAGCGTGACGCAGGAGCACAACGTAACCAAGGACGGCGAAAAGGGCATGAAGATACGCGTAAAGTTAGACATGACCGGCTACGACGGCAACGGCTACGTGGCGGCATACTTCTACGACGGTTTGAAAAACCCCATAATAGACACCGACGGGAAATACTGTACGGAAGAGGACGTGCCGAAGGCGGCCACGCATGAGAACTTCGGGCCTGCTTACGGAAATCAGGCGGACGGCTTGGAGATATTCATGCCTTACAATCAGCTCCACCAGGCGGGAACGGACGCACGCAAGCTTTATTTCAAGATAGACATTGGGTATGAATCGGGAAGCGGCTTAGGAAAAGCCTACTCTGACGATACGTATTACGGGTTCAGCTTCACCCCCTGGCAGCCCTACCTCACCGTCGACGGGAGCACCGACGACATAACAAAACACTTTGACGAAGACGGCGGCCGCGAGACATACTACGTCGACACGAACGGCGGCGAGTACACGCTCTGGGGCACGCCCTCGTGGTGCACGATAGAGGACAGGAGGCCGTCGCAGTTCACCATCGTATGCGGAAGCAACCCCTACCGGGAGCCGAGGGAGGACTACATGCTGGTGAAGGCCGCAGGCAAGGAGATACGCATAGACATAACCCAGGACGCCAAGAGCGCGCCGCATGCCGGGATAAACAGCGTCAGCATAACGCACAACACATTCAGGAACAACTGGAAGGGAATGATCGTGCACGTGGACTTCTCGGTCGAGGGGCTTAAGGGGAGTAAGGTTTATGCCGTGGCCGACATTTACAATGCATTGAACAGCTTACCGTTAATATCGCCGCAGGGACAAACCCTATCGTACTACGCTACGGGAAACGTAACTTACGACAACACCATTTTCGAAGACGTGACAATATTCATACCATACGCCGCCATCCACCTTTCAAGCGGCGGCTCTAACACGTTCTTCCTCAACGTGAGGATTATCGACGACGGCGGGAACGAGCTCGCCAAGAGCGACAACGTAGGATTCTACTACTCAATGTGAACAAATAATTCTTTGTCTTACAATTAAATAAAAGACCAACGATGAAAAAACAACAGCTGAAAAACCGCGCGGCCTGCGCAGCCCTCGTGTGCGCCGCCGCGCTGGGTGCCAACGCCCAAGGCTACATTTCCGACGCGGCATCGTCGTCGGCAGTGCTGACCCGCGACCCCGCAAGGCAGGCTTCGACCGAAATCGACGCCGTAGTGACCAACCCGGCCGGAACGGCCTTCCTCGAAGACGGACTCCACATGTCGGTCAGCGGAATGTTCGCTTTCCGCAACATCGAGGCCGACAACATCGAGGCCCCGTCGTCAATACTGAAGACCAAGGAAAAAAGCATGCTGCCCGCCCTGCAGCTGGCCTATAAGAAGAAAAGGTGGACGGTATCGGCTTCGTTCGCTTCAGAGGGAGGCTTCGGAAAGAGAAACCTGAAAGACGGAAGCATATTTTGCGACAATTTTTTTGACGCATTATCAGGCGATGAATATTTCGCCGGAATCAATGATGTGTTCCAAGAAAATAACGCTGTCGTAAACTTATTAGGAGCAATGTCAGGCATTACCGACACGGGCATAAGCGGCGAGGACAAAATATCAATCTTAAGCTCCGGCACCGACATGACCTTGTATAATTGGACGACACGGCTCGGAGTGGCTTTCGGGATAAACAAGAACCTGTCGGCCTACGTAGGGGTCAAGGCCAACTACGTTTCGTCGACAACCGACTTAGACGCATATTTAGGAGTCTACCGCCCGTCTACAGGCGAAAAGTGGAGTTACTCGGATTATTCGGAAAAACTGACTGCGGTAATCAACAGCATTCCCAACATTGACGACGAACTGAAAAACTCATACAAGGAAATCCAAGAAGGCACTGCCTCGCTTTTCGACGAGGCGCAAGTTTCGCCTACAACCGACGTCCACGGTTGGGGCTTCGCTCCGATAATCGGCATAGATTATAAGCTGGAGAAATTCAACTTCGGCGCGAAGTATGAGTTCGCAAGCCGCATCAATGCCAAGGGAACCGATAATTTCGACATACCGGCGTACCTGTCGGCCGGCATGGGCTGGCAAATCACGCAAAAGTGGAAATTAGCGGCCGGCGGCAACGTGGTATTCCCTACCGACGATAATATTTCAGGATCTTACAAGACCAAAACCGCATTCGACGTATCGGCAAGTGCCACTTGGAACATTACCGACAAATGGCTCATAAGCGGAGGCTACACTTACGGCAAATTACACATGGTATATCCTGAATCGCCATTTCCTATAATCCCTACCACCGCTGACACCCATCACAAGGTTTCGTTCGGAGCGGCGTTCTCACCTACCGGGAAACTACAGATAAACCTTGGAATGAGTTCGTATATCTACACGATTTCATATTTGGGTACTACAAACGTTTTTATTAATGGTGAAGAACAATTCTCATATAAAGCTGGATATAAATATAAGCCGAGAGTACAAATAGCCTTGGGCGTAAACTACCGTATTTAAGTCCGACCCATGTTGCCGCCCTCATACAAAAGGGCGGCAACAACAAACATTTCAAATGTATATAAAAACTAAAATAATAACATTATGAAAACAAAATGTCTTACAAAGTTCATCGCGCTTGCATGCCTGTGCATGTTGTTCAGCGCATGTGATGATTCTGACCCCGTTATAATAGATAATAGTCACACTAATATTGGTAATAATTTTGCCGACTTTACGGTTACAAATGTAACGACGGGAGAGCAAGCGGTAAATGACTTGATTGTAATAGGAGAAAGTAACTTTTTAAAAGTACGTAATGGCGACGTGTTAAGACTGTCTTACAATCCGCCTGCCGAATACAAAGATTATTCTCGGACGGTAGAATACACCTTGTTCGACGAGACATTTACGGTAGACCCGCCTTACACAAAGGAATACACTGTAAAAGACGTTCCCGAGGGTGAATACGGCGTAACCTGCGCCGATTCTATATACTATGACGACGATCTTGACATCATTTATACCGGTAAGGTAACTCTCAGGGTTGTAAACGAGTAACAAGATGAATCAACGTAAATAAAAAAATTGCAAACTAAAATAATAACATTATGAAAACAAAATGTCTTACAAAGTTCATCGCGCTTGCATGCCTGTGCATGTTGTTCAGCGCGTGTGATGATGATGATTCTGACCCCGTTATAATAGATAAAAGTTACATAAGTATTAATTTTGCCGACTTTACGGTTACAAATGTGACGACGCGAGAGCAAGCTGTAAACGAAGGAATTGTAATAATAGGAGAAAGTAACTCTTTAAAAGTACGTAATGGCGACGTGTTAAGACTGTCTTACAATCCGCCTGCCGAATACAAAGATTTTTCTTGGACAGTGGAATACGCCCTGTTCGACGAGACATTTACGGTAAACCAACCTTACACAATGGAATACACTGTAAAAGACGTTCCAGAGGGTGAATACTACGTAACCTGCGCCGGCTCTGTAAACGACGATAATGTTGAGGGCCATGATACCGGTAATGTAACTCTCAGGGTCGTAAACAAGTAACTCCAGTCCGGCGTAAGGAATGTTTCATAATCATCAACGGAAGGGGTGCTTCCAGATGTTTATGAAACATTCCTTACGCCGGACTTACGTTAAATCATATACCTACGATGGATGTCCGTTTATGTTTATGAAAATATTCGGTTATGCCTTACCGGCCACCTCTTCGCCCTTCAGCGTCGCGCTCGAGCTTGACGTTATCCTTACGCGCACGGTGTCGCCGATGCGGTGGGCGCCCTTGTCGAAGACTACGACCTTGTTCTGCGATGTGCGGCCGAAGAGCTGCTCGCGGCTGCGCTTGCTGAAGCCTTCGACGAGCACGTCGAACTCGCGGCCCACGTCCTTGGCGTTGCTCTCGGCCGAGAGGCGCGTCTGCAGCTCTATCATCTCGGCGAGCCGGCGCAGTTTCACTTCCTCGGGCACGTCGTCGGGGAGGTGCTTCGAGGCGTAGGTGCCGGGGCGCTCGCTGTACTTGAACATGAAGGCCGAGTCGTAGCCCACCTCGCGCATCAGCGAGAGCGACGCTTGGTGGTCTTCCTCCGTCTCCGAGTGGTAGCCCACGAAGATGTCGGTGGTTATCGAGCAGTCGGGTATTATCCGGCGTATGGCGGCCACGCGGCCGAGGTACCATTCGCGCGTGTACTTGCGGTTCATGAGCTTCAGTATGCGGTCAGAGCCGCTCTGCACGGGCAGGTGGATGTGGCGGCACAGGTTGGGGTGGGCGGCTATCGTGCGCAGCGTCTCGTCGCTCATGTCCTTGGGGTGGCTTGTGGTGAAGCGCACGCGCATGTCGGGGAACGTCTCGGCCACGAGGGCGAGCAGGCGGGGGAAGGTGATAAGTGAAGAGTTAAAAGTTAAAAGTGAAGAATCCAATAGTCTCGTGTTATCGGATTTTTCGCTCTCCACCTCTGGAGTATTGGATTTTTCACTTTTCACTTTTACCTTTTCACTTAAATAGCTGTTCACGTTAAGTGAAGAGTTAAAAGTTAAAAGTGAAGAATCCAATAGTCTCGTGCTATCGGATTTTTCGCTCTCCACCTCTGGAGTATTGGATTTTTCACTTTTCACTTTTACCTTTTCACTTAAATAGCTGTTCACGTTCTGCCCTAAGAGCGTCACTTCCTTGTAGCCGCGGTCGTGCAGGTCCTGTACTTCGCGGAGTATGCTCTCGGGGTCGCGGCTGCGTTCGCGTCCGCGTGTGTAGGGCACGATGCAGTAGTGGCAGAAGTTGTTGCAGCCGCGCATTATGCTTACGAATCCGCCAACGTGCGCTCCGCAGATGCGCTGGGGCACGATGTCGCGGTAGGTCTCGGTGGTCGACAGCTCGATGTTGATGGCCTTGTGGCCGGTCTCGGCCTGCGCCATGAGGTCGGGCAGGGTGAGGTAGGCGTCGGGCCCGGCCACGAGGTCGGCGTGGTGGTGCTCCAGCAGGTCTTCCTTCACGCGCTCGGCCATGCATCCGAGCACGCCTATGACGAGCCTCTTGCGGCCGTGGCGCATGGCGTTGAGTGCCTCGAGGCGGTTGAGTATCTTCTGCTCGGCGTTGTCGCGCACGCTGCATGTGTTGAGGAATACGGCGTCGGCTTCGTCGATGTCGTCGCACGTGTCGTATCCGGCCATCTTCATCACCGAGGCCACGACCTCGCTGTCGGCCACGTTCATCTGGCAGCCGTAGGTTTCAATGTATAGTTTTTTCATTTTCATTTTTTATTGGGAAGTTAAAGAATTTAGAGAAGTTATCACTCGCTCCGCTCGTTAGTAGTTTAAAGCCGAATGCTTTGTCGTTAAATTCTTATCGGGCTGATTGGACAAATTAGACGGATTAGCCGCATAACGCAGCCTAAGATAAAACCAACAAGTCATACGGCTTTAACTTCTTTAACTTCAAAACCAACAAGTCATACGGCTTTAACTTCTTTAACTTCTTTAAATTCTCCAAAAGCATTCGGCTTTTAACTTCTTTAAATTCCAGAGTCGATTATCGTCTTTGTTATCTCCCTTATCAGCCTTGCGTTTTCCGCAGGGCCGAGCTTAGAGTCCTTTACCAGCACGGCCGCGTATATGCGCCGTCCGTCGGGCAGGGTGATTGCGCCGGCGTCGTTGTCGGCCGTCATCGTGCCGTCGTCGAGCGTGAAGCCCGTGCCCGTCTTGTGGGCGAGCGTCATGCCGGGGCCGAGGGCGGCGGCCATTTTGTCGGGGCCGGTCGAGGTCGACAGCAGGATGCCTTTCAGCAGGGCTGCGTAAGGCTCGCCGAGGATGCCGTCCTCGTACAGTTTGCGGAAAAGCTCCGCTACCGACAGCGGCGTTGAGCGGTTGTTGTACGAGCGCACGGGGTCGGCCTTCATCGAGGCTTCGGTCTCAGTCAGGCTGAAGTCCGCCAGCCCTATTGCGCGCATTTCGGCGTCTACGGCCTCGATGCCGCCTGCCAGGCGTATCATGATGTCGCAGGCGTTGTTGTCGCTCAGGGCTACGCTGTAATGCAGCAGGCTGTCAAGGCGTATGGTGAAGCCGCGCTTGCCGTACAGTTTGAGCATCGGGCTGTACGTGCCTTCCAGCATGTCCCCGGCCTTCACTGTTATCAGTGTGTCCGTCGGGATGCCGCCGCGCTGCATCTGCCTGAGCGCGGCTATGGCCACGTGCGTCTTGAACACGCTCATCAGCGGATGGCCGCCGGCGTTGTTTACGGCGTGCGCCCTGCCGTCGGCTATCCACGCCACGCCCACTTCGGCCGGCTTGCCTTCGAGCATGCCGGCAATCATGTCTTCGGCGGTCTGCGCCGGCGCGGCCATGGACAGCAGCGCGGCCATAAGTATGGTGGCGGCCGTCCTCATTTATTTCGTCTTAGCCGTTACCTTGTTCTTCACGCCCCTCATGTTGGTGAGGAACGCCTTGGCCGAGCCGAACTTTAGGAACATGTCGAGGCGCACGGGCACGTGGTTGGCGTCGTCGGTGACGAAGAAGCGCGCTATCTCGCGCCATTCGCCCTTGTCCTTCTCGGTGTACGACAGTTCGAGGCATTTGTACTTCACGCCGTTGTCGGCCTCCACCGTGGTGCGCCCCAGGAACTTTATCTTGGCCGGGTTGAGGCTGTTGCCGTCGGCGATGCGGAAGTCGACCACGTAGCCGGCCTTCCAGTTGGCCGGGTCGAAGCTGCGTGCGCGGAGGAACATGTTCATCATGTCGTAGACACATTCGCCCGGGGTGACGTTGCGCTTGTCGACGTGCCCGTCCTTGTGCAGCCGGCTCTGCGTTATGCTGCACTTGCCGTCAGGGTACTTGTACCACACTTCGTCGACCGTGTAGCGCTTGCCCTCGAGCGCCCCCTTGCGGTAGTAGAGCGGGGCGAGGTCGAGCGTGGAGTAGCACAGCAGCGTGTCGCGCATGACGAAAATCTTGTCCATCTTGCTGTTGCCCCTCGTGGTGAGGCTGGCGCGGTAGGCGTTCTGTCCGCCGTACTTGCTCTGCACGACGTACATCGACGCCGTGCCCACCTTCACCCATACGAACTTCCAGTTGAAGTAGAGGTTGTATGACAAGAACTCGCCCGACTTGAACGCCGTGTTCTTATAGCTGCATTGGGCCGCGGCCTGTCCGGCCATGCCGAGCATGACGGCCGCGAGCATCAGGATTCTCAGATGTTTCATAATCGTCAGGTTTTAAGGTTGATTCTTATTCAGGCCCGGATACGGGATGCCCATTTTCCTCGCCCGCTCTAAGTTGCGGCGCTTTATGGTCTTTTCCTTTTCCGGTTTCTGCTTGGTTATCTCCATTGGTTTCTGCTCGAACGGTTTGCGCCGCCCGGGGTCCCAGGTCAGCGTCATGTCCCATTTCTCCCTGCATTCGAGCTTTTCGGGATAATAGTACGTTGTTTCGGGCTGCCGGTCGGCCGCGTAGTCGCCCGTGTCCCATTGGCCGTTGCCGTTGGAGTCGACGAACATGCGTGCGTAATACGTGCCCGGCTTTACGTAGAAGAACTCGGCCCGGCCGTTGCCGGTCGACGTTTCCTTGACCGTTTCGTCCGACGTGTCGAGCAGCTGCACCACGACCGTCGTGTCGGCCATGCCCGTTATGTCGAACAGCACGGTGGCGTAGGCGTCCTCGGTGTTCACCTTGAAGCCCTGCTTGTAGGGCGCCGACGTCTTTCCGTATATGTCGGTGAAGGCCATCGTGTCTATCTCGAGGCTGTATTCTATGCCCGGCCGCCATTCGCCCAGCAGCTCGTAGGCGCGGCTCACGCCCTCCTTGGGGCGCAGCACGTAGGGCGCGCGGTACCAGAGCGTGTCGTGCTTTGAGTACAGGTGTATGCGCGCCGTGTCGATGGCGGCGAGCGGCGTCGGCATGGTTATGGTGATGTTCTTGTCGGGGTCGGGCTCGGATGCCACGTCGTATTGCGGCTCGAGCATCGGCGGCGGCATTATCGAGTCGTAGGGCCTGCCGCGCTTCTTGGCGCGGTCCTGCTTCTTCTTCCAGTCCTCGTAGGCGTCGGCCTTCAGCTTCATGCGCTTCTCGTAGGGCACCTTGGCCAGCATGTCGACCGTGTCGGTCTGCAGCCGCAGCACGCCGAGCGTGTCGGTGGCCATGTACTTAAGCTCCACGCGCAGCGTGTCCTGGTTTACGAGCATGGTGTCGCGCAGCCAGTAGGTCACGGTGTCGCGCTTCCCGGTAGCCTCCACGACGAAGGCTCCGCCGCTGTCGAAGTTGAGTCCGCGCACCTCGGGCAGCAGGCTGTCGCCGTAGCTGTAATACAGCGTGAAGCGGTCGGGCTCCGTGCGTTCCGACTTTATCAGGTAGCGGTCGGTCTGCGTCTCGGTGAACGCCCTCAGGGCTATGTCGTCGGGCAGGAAGTGCGTGTACGGCACTCGGGCTATCGAGTCGATGTGGAGCGAGTCTATCCATGCCGTGTCCTGGCGTATGTCGGGTTTCCACGTCGGTACGATAATGTCGTGCGTGAAGGCTATCTGCTCGCTCTTCTGGCTGAACACGTAGTTGTTGTCGGCGTCCTGCAGTGCGTATATGCGGTAGCTGCCGGGGGCTATGCCTTTTATGACGAAGCGCCCGCGGCTGTCGGTGCGCGACACGCGCAGCATCGGCTGCTTGGTGAAGGCCGAGTCGCTCAGGTCGGCGTACAGGCCTACGAGTATGCCCTTGATGGGCTCGAGGTCCTTGGCGTTGAGCACGTATCCGGCCACTTCGAGCGTGTCGATGTGCCCGCCCGTCGAGAACGTGTAGGTATAGTTGCCCAGCGGGTTGTTCTCGTTGTTGTCGCTTATCGCGTCGGAGAAGTCGATGGTGTACGTCGTGTTGGCCTTTAGCGAGTCTTTCAGCTCCACCTCTATCTTCTTGCCGGCGCCCTGTATCTCGGCCTGTTCTATCTGGGGCGGCGATATGACGACTTTCTCGGTGGGGTTGTCCACCTGTATGAACTCGTCGAAGTATATCGTGATTTTCTTCTGCTTCACGTTTACGCCCTTGTCCTGCGGCGTGGTCCTCACGATCACGGGCGGCGTCTCGTCATACCATCCGCCGTCTGGCTGCCCCATCTTGGCGCACGACACGACGGCCAGGCACGCCGCGGCGAGCAGCCACAGCATGTTGTCGGGCTTATCCTGCTTGCCGGGCCGCCGGGCCTTATCAGCCAAGCGGCCGAGCAGCTGCTTTATCTTATTATAGGTGGGCATTGCGGCGTAGGGGCGAAAGAAATTAAGAATTAAGAATTAAAAATTAAAAATTTCCGATTGTGCATTATGGATTATGCATTGTGCATTATGCATTGTTAAGCCTTAGCATCTGCTCCATGATGTCGCGGTTGTTGCTCAGTCGCGGTATCTTGTGCTGTCCGCCCAGCTTGCCTTTCGACTTCAGCCAGTCGTTGAACAGTTCGGGGCGCGCCTTTACGATTTCGAGGTGCTGCAGGGTTATGTCCTTGCGCCTCTTTGCCTCGTAGTCGCTGTTGAGCTCCTGCAGCTTGCGGTCGAGTATGTCGGCGAATGCGGCTATGTCGTCAGGCTCCTTGGCGAACTCTATGAGCCACTGGTGGCGGCACTTGGCCTCGCCGTCCATGAACACCGGCGCGGCCGTGTATTCGCTCACCTCGGCCCCCGTCCTGCGGCAGGCCTCGGCCAGTCCCTGCTCGGCGTTGTCGACTATCAGCTCTTCGCCGAAGGCGTTGATGAAGCTCTTCGTGCGGCCCGTTATGACGAACTTGTAGGGATCCGTCGACGTGAACCTCACCGTGTCGCCTATCACGTAGCGCCACAGCCCGCAGGCCGTCGATATCACCATGGCGTAGTTGACCCCCGTCCTTACGCCCTCGAGAGGCAGCACCGTGGGGTTGTCCTTGCCGAACTCCTCCATCGGTATGAACTCGTAGAACACGCCGTAGTCGAGCATCAGCAGCATCGAGGGGTCGGCCGGGTTGTTCTGCAGCCCGAAGAAGCCCTCGCTGGCGTTGTATGTCTCCATGTAGTGCATCTTGGGCGACGTTATCAGCTGTTCGTACTGCTTGCGGTAGGGCGTGAAGGCCACTCCGCCGTGGAAGAACACCTCCACGTTGGGCCACACCTCCTCGAGGTGCTTCTTGCCCGACAGTTCCGTCACCCTCGTCAGCACCGAGAACATCCACGAGGGCACACCGCTCAGGTTGGTCACGTTCTTGTGCAGCGTCTCGCGGGCTATGCGGTCGCGCTTCAGCTCGAAGTCCGACAGCAGCGCCGTCTCCTTCTTGGGCACGCGGGCCAGGTTGACCAGCGGGTTGATGTTCTCTATCAGTATGGCGCTGAGGTCGCCCACGAGGCTTCCCGCCAGGTCGTAGTTGGGCGAGTGGCTGCCGCCGAGTATCAGCCCCTTGCCGTCGAACATGCGGCTCTCGGGGTTGTTGCCTAAGTATATGGCTACGGCGTCGGTGCCGCCCTGGTAGTGCGTATGGCGCAGGCCCTCGCGGCTTACGGGTATGAACTTGCTCTTGTCGTTCGTCGTGCCCGACGACTTGGCGTACCATTTCACCACTCCCGGCCACAGCACGTCGGCCTCGCCGTGGCGCATGCGGTCGATGTGTTCCTTAAGGTCGTCGTAGGTGTTGAGCGGCACGTTGGCCGCGAAGCTGTCGTACGACGTTATGTTGCCGAAAATGTGGCGCCGTCCGTATTCGGTGTCCTTCGCGCACTGCGTGAGATATTTCAGCATCTCGGCCTGTATCTCCACGCCTCCCGAGACGTACCTTTCAAGCTCTTTCAGCCTCGGCGCGAGGAATTTTCTTGCTATGCTTGTAATGCTCATCTTCTGTCAAATAAGACGTTGACCGTGCAAATTTAAGCTAAACTTTTCTAATACGGTAATATTTCACGTTTTTTTATGTTTGTGTTCCGGCATACTTTAGCTATCTTTGCATCGTTATGACTACACACCCTTTATGGACGGATGAGTGCTGGCTGCCGCTGATGAAGCTTTACACGGCCAGGCCCGAGGGGCTTAAGCCCGTGTACTCGCGCGGCATGGTCGACCTTGCCGTCGAGCTGCACATACCGCCGCAGTTCCTCTACAAGCAGATGTTCCGACTGAGCCGCCCCGACACGCCGTGGCTCAGGCGCCTTTGCGCGCGCTACGCCGCCGACCCTAAGCGCCTTGCGCGCGACATCGGCCGCCTGCGCCGCATGAGCGGGCTCGGCAGCGGCGGCGGGTTCTACGACGGCGTGGAGGTGCGCGAGACTTTCGAGAAGGACTTCCGCCCCGTCGGCGGATGCCCCGAGGTAAAGCCCGTGATGCTCGTCATGGTGCTCGACCTCTACTTCCGCCTCACGCCGGCCACGATGGTCGGGGCCACGCCCGAGGTGGCGCAGCTCGCGCGGCTGATGCGCGTCAAGGCGCAGACAGTGGTAGGCGCGCTCGCCCTCTTCCAGGCGCTCGACCCCTACCTGCAGCGCCCCGCCCCGCAGCCGTCGTCGCTGCTCGACGCCTGCCGCGACGTATGGATGCGCTACGGCAACGGCGACCCCGGGACGCTCGCCGCCCTCGCGGCGCAGCTGAGGGAGTATTTCCGCTGACGCCGGCAGGATTCATCGTAAGTTCCCCGATTTTGATTTATCACCCTTGCCTTATGAAGACACTTACAGCCGTGCTCCTGGCCGCGGCCCTTGCCTGCTCGTGCGGCAGGCCGCAGGCCGCAAAGGAGACGTTCGCCATAGAGACCGTCAACAAGGCCACGCCCGTGAAGGACCAGGGGCGCAGCCCCCTGTGCTGGCTTTACGCCATGCTCGCCGTCGTTGAGAGCGACCGCCTCATGCTGGGCGACTCGGTCAACCTGTCGCCCCACTTCACGGCGCGCGCCGTGCTCGCCGACATGGCCGAGCGCAGGTATCTTACGCACGGCACGTCGCCAGTATCGGCCGACGGCACCGCCGCCGACGCACTCGCCGCACTCGCCGAATACGGCGTGATGCCCTACGACGCCTACCGTTCGGAGTGCAGCTACACGGCGCTCTGCCGCAAGCTCACCGCCTTGGCCGACCAGGGCACGGCTCGGCTCGTGGGCCTGGAGCGGCTGCGCGACCGCGCCGCCTACATGCTTGATACGGCCGTCAACCCCGCGCCGCGCCGGGTGTGGCTGTACGGCATGGAGTACACGCCGAGGCAGTTCGCCGCCAGCGTGTGCGACCCGGCCGACTATGCGGCGATGACCAGCTACACGCACAAGCCTTTCTACGAGGACGTGGTGCTCGACGTGCCCGCCAACCGCCGCGGCCGCCGCTTCTACAACGTGCCGCTCGACACGCTCCAGGCGCGCGTCACGGCCGCCCTGCGCTCGGGTCGCAGCGTGTGCTGGGAGGGCGGCATAAGCAACGGCGGATTCTCGTTCGCCGACGGTACGGCACGCCTCGCCGACGAGGCCGCCGAAGTGACCCAGGCCGCGCGCCAGAAGGCCTTCGAGCGTTTCGAGGTGACCGACGACCACTGCATGGCCATCATCGGCACAGCCCGCGACGGCCGGGGCCGCCTCTACTTCGTATGCAAGAACTCGTGGGGCACGGACAATCCCTACGGCGGGCTGATGTACATGTCGGAGCAGTACTTCAGGCTGAACACCGTGGCGGTGGTCATGAAGGCGGACAAGCCCGCACCGGCGCATGTGGGAAGTTAATATATGGAATTTAAAGAAGTTAAAGAAATATGGAATTTAAAGAATTTAAAGAAGTTATAGAAGTTAAAGCCGAATGTCTTGTTGATGTGTACAAGACTATTGGCTTTAACTTCTCTAACTTCCTTGAAAGAAACAAGACTATTGGCTTTAACTTCTAACGGAGCGTAAGCGGAGTGATAACTTCTTTAACTTCTTTAAATTCCCTAAATAAAAAAAACAATAATAAGAATGACCAACCTGATTAAAGCCGTCGTCCTCGACTTCGACGGCACGATAGGCGACACGCGCTCGCTGATAGTGCGCACGATGCAGCAGACCATAGCCGAGCTCGGCCTGCCGCAGCGCACCGACGACGAGTGCGCCGCCATGATAGGGCTGCCGCTTAAGCAGACCTTCACCGAACTGATACCCATGAGCGACGCCACGGGCGACCTCTGCGCCGCCACATACCGCCGCATCTTCGCCGTGAACAACAAGCCCGGGGCCGTGCCCGTGTTTCCGCACGTGGCCGACACGATACGCCGCCTCCACGCCGGCGGACTGCTCGTCACGATAGCCAGCAGCCGCCTGCGCCCGTCGCTCACGGCATTCGTCGACGAAATGGGGCTCGGCGTATACATACCCTACATTCTCAGCGTAAGCGACGTCGAGCATGCCAAGCCGGCTCCCGACATGGTGCTTAAGACCTTGGCCGACAACGGCTTGCGCCCCGAAGAGGCCATAGTCGTGGGCGACACTGTGTTCGACATACGCATGGCCCACTCAGCCGGGGTCAGGGCCGTCGGCGTCACCTACGGCAACGGCACGCGCGCCGACATCGAGGCCGAGCGCGCCGAGTACGTAATCGACGATTTCGGCGAGCTTTACGGGATAGTAAAAGGAACGTGAGTTAGGTATAAGAAATTAGAAAATGAAATCATTCCAAAGCCTAAGAAGTCTGTGGCATTCCGTCATTCCGGGCCGGGACCCGGAATCCAGGAAACACACTTTCGTCAACAATTTGGTTGCATACACTGGATTCCGGGTCCCGGCCCGGAATGACGGAATGCCACAGACTTCTTAAACCCAATACGACACGATGCTTTTTATGGAATAATCCTTATACCGGACTCATGATAAAAGGAATAAGGCCGTAAGGAATTAAAAGTAAGGCAGGCAAGCCCTGCAAGGCGGATGTTGGGCCTTGCAGGGCTTGCCTGTCTTACTTTTAAGTAATCACTTTTCGCCGAACGCGGCGGCTTCGGCGGCCGCTATGATGTCTTCTTTCGAGAGGCGTTCGGGCGCGGTCTTGATGTCGGAGAGGTCGAACTCGTCCTTTTCCTCCTCCGCCTTTCCGCCCTTTCCGGCGGTTGCGTCCCGGCGTGCGTCGGCCTCGTCGGCTTTTGCGGGCGCGGTTTCGGTCTGCTGCACGATGATGAAGTCCTCTTTGGCTTCAACGTCGGGCACTGTCTCCACCGGTTCTTCCTCCATCTTGGTGCGTTCGGTCTTGGCGGCGAACACGGCGTCGATGAACTGCGGCTTGCGCCTCAGGCTCTGCAGCGCGGCCTTCGATGCGGCCTGCTGGCTCTCCTTCTTCGAGTAGCCCTCGCCCTGCCCGCCGTCGAGGCCCTCTATCATGGCCTTGTATACGAACATGGGGCTGTTGCCGTCGTCGCGCTTCTGCTCCACGAGCTTGAAGTCGAGCTTCACCTTGTTCTTCTGGCACCACTCTATGAGCTTGCTCTTGAAGTTCACCTCCTTGTAGGCCACCTTGTCGATGTTTATCAGCTGCGACAGTATGCGTTTCTGCATGAAGCGCATGCACGCCCTGTAGCCGCGGTCAAGGTATATCGCCCCTACGAGGGCCTCGAACGCATTTCCTTCCATGTAGCTGTTGTGGGAGGACATGTGTCCGCTTGACTTTATGAGCCTGCCCACGCCTATCTCGTGGGCCAGCCGGTTGAGCGTGTCGCGCTGCACTATCTTGCTGCGCGTGCTGGTGAGGAATCCTTCGCGCTTGCCCTCGAAGTGGCGGAACACGATGTCGCCCACGATGGCGTCGAGGATGGCGTCGCCGAGGAACTCCAGGCGCTCGTTGTTCACGGGGCGGCCCTTGGCGTTGCGCTTCGACATGCTGCGGTGCATCAGGGCCTGCTTGTAGACTTCGATGTCGCGGGGGTAGAATCCGAGTATTGCGTACAGAGAATAATAAAGCTCCTTTTCCTTGCGGAAAGGGAGCTTTATCCTATCAATAAAGTTGTCAATCATCATATTTCTTGAAGATTACGCATGCGTTGTGCCCGCCGAAGCCGAACGTGTTGCTCATGGCGGCGCGCACCGTGCGCTTCTGTGCCTTATTGAACGTGAAGTTGAGGTTGTAGTCTATCTCCTCGTCCTTGTCGGCGTCGTCGTGGTTGATGGTGGGCGGTATGATGTCGTTCTTCACCGACAGCACGCTCACCATCGCCTCCACGGCTCCCGCCGCTCCGAGCAGGTGGCCCGTCATCGACTTCGTTGAGCTGATGTTCAGCTTGTAGGCTGCGTCGCCGAATACGTCCTTTATGGCCTTGGCCTCGGATATGTCGCCCACGTGGGTCGACGTGCCGTGCACGTTGATGTAGTCTATGTCCTCGGGCTTCAGGCCGGCGTCGTCGAGGGCGGCCTGCATTACGAGCTTCGCTCCGAGTCCGTCGGGGTGCGACGCCGTGATGTGGTATGCGTCGGCGCTCTCGCCCTCGCCCACCATTTCGGCGTATATCTTGGCCCCGCGGGCCTTGGCGTGCTCAAGCTCCTCGAGGATGAGGCATCCCGCTCCCTCGGCCATCACGAAGCCGTCGCGGCTTGCGCTGAACGGGCGCGACGCCTTGGCGGGCTCGTCGTTGCGCGTCGAGAGGGCGTGCATGGCGTTGAACCCGCCCACGCCGCAGGCGCAGATGGCTGCCTCGGCACCTCCGCTGACAATGGCGTTGGCCTTGCCCAGGCGGATGAGGTTGAATGCGTCGGCTATGGCGTTGGTGGAGGATGCGCAGGCCGAAGTCGTGGCATAGTTGGGGCCGTGGAACCCGTAGTGTATCGAGATATGGCCGGCTGCTATGTCGCTTATCATCTTCGGGATGAAGAACGGGTTGAACTTAGGGCCGTTCTCCTTGTTCACGGCGTAGTACGACACTTCGTCCTCGAAGGTCTTTATTCCGCCTATGCCCACGCCGAAGATCACTCCGATGCGGTTCTTGTCCTCCGTCTCCAGGTCCATCCCGCTGTCCTTCACGGCCTGCATGGCGCTTATCATGGCCAGCTGCGTGTAGCGGTCGAGCTTGCGCGCCTCCTTGCGGTCGATCCAGTCGTTCACGTTGAGGCCCTTCACCTCGCAGGCGAACTGCGTCTTGAACTTGGAGCAGTCGAAAAGAGTGATAGGTGCTGCGCCGCTTACTCCGGCCAAGAGGTTCTGCCATGTCTCCTCGACATTGAGTCCCACCGGCGTCACTGCGCCCAGACCCGTCACTACTA
>CALUIJ010000018.1 GCA_944320675.1 uncultured Prevotella sp. | reverse complement strand
ATATCGTGTCGTCGCCCGCTATCGTGCCGATGATTGACGGCAGTCCGCCGTTGTCTATGTTGTAAGCTAAGCTGCTGGCGTAGCCCGGACGGGTCTTGATGACGCCCATGTTGCCCGAGAAATGGATCGACAGGAACCCCGACGTAAGCAGCATCTCGGCGGCGCTCTTTGGGCTGGCCACGCGCTTGTACATCGTCTCGTTGGGCAACACGTAGAAGTACTTGCCGCCCAGGCTCGTGGCTTTCGCCACCTTAAGCTGCTTCATGTCGCGGCTCAGCGTGGCCTGGGTGACGTTGTATCCCTCTTTGGCGAGAGCCTTAAGCACGTCGTCTTGGCAACAAAGTTCCTGGCTGGAAATGAGCATACGTAATGTTTGCAGTCTGCTGTTCTTAGATTTCATTCCTGTATATTTATACAATTGCGACTGCAAAAGTATGAATAAATATTCAAAACTGCAAATCTTTCTGCATCTTTATGCAAAATAATATTTTCTTGCAATGTGTCATGGCGCATATTAAGGGCAACCCCTCTTCCCTGTCTCGCTTAGTGCCCGACAGGGAAGAGGGGTTGACAAGGTTCACACAAGACGTGTTTCCTTATATTTACAATACAATATTAGTCGCTTCCTACAAGCACTTTGCGCCCGCCGATAATATAAATAGAACTTGGCAGCCGCTTCAAGTCTGACGCTGTTGCGTTCTTGACGACGAGCATGCCGGCAAGGTTGTACACGTCGAAAGGCTTTCCGTCGGCAATTATTCCGTCTATGCCTGTAAGTTCTTCCATGACGAATGTCTCGGTGAACGTAGGCCCCCATTGGCCGAAACTGTTTTTTGCGCGGAAGTTGAACGTATGCCCGCCGGCTGCAAGTCCGCCGACATCGACCGTAAGGCACAATGTACTGCCTCCGCAATCAGCCTTCACGCTATTGGCGGTATCATTGTCAAGCCAATATTCGTAACCGGCTATGTCAGTATGTTCGGGTTCAGGCAGATAGAACAATGTACGGAAAAGATTGCCTTGCCCGTTTCCTTTGGTGACGGCGTGCAGGTTGAAAAAGTGTAATCCGGGCATGAGTCCGCTTACGTCAAAACTAAGGACCGGATGCTCGTCGGATTTAAAAAACTTACGGCTTGCATAATCGTCGTCAAACCAAGACTCGGCATAGGCGACGCCTCCGTCAGCCGGAGCTTCGGGCAGATAGAATAAAGTGCGCATAAGATTACCTGCTTCGCCGTTGTCGGCGATTGCGCGGAAATTGAAGAAGTGCAACCCCGGAGCATGCCCGTCCAAAGGTATCCCGAGCGAGACTTTATTACCTTGCGGCCCGGTCACCGTGCGGTTGGCATAGTCGTCGTCAATCCAATATTCACACCTGGCAACCTCTTGTGCCGCCACCGTCGGCGCCCACAGCCCAAGCAACATTGAAATAATCAAAACACGCGTATGCATGACGTTTATTCGTTATCGTTTCCCAAAATGAGATCTACGTTCAGTTGCCGTTGCGCGGCGTCGAGCTTAACGTCGGCCGAGGTGACTTCCGGCACTGCAAGTTTCAATGTATGAGGCGTAGTTCCTCCGTTGCAGCCTATCACGGTGCCGTCGTTGCCGATGTAACCTTTCTCGATAAGTTCTTCGTCTGAGTACATGCAATTGTAGTTGTAGTCACTGACCAGCTTCGTCGAGCCGTCCGTCCATACGTTCTCCGTATAGCATGTCCCGTCGATTGTCAGCCTGTAATCACAAATTAAAGTGTTGATAAACGAACAAGAGCTGAAACTTACTTGTGAGCCAGTGCGGCCATAACCCGTAATCGAGTTTATGAACGTGCCTTTGAAGTTTTCGAAATTTTCAAACGACAGGACATTGCAGTTGACAAAAGTCAGTTGTTTTGACGAATCGTGTGTATAACTTGTAGTGTTGTTCCTGAATCTCAACTTTGCTATCTTGGAATTGTTTGCTGTCAGTGACCTTACATACTCGGGCAAAGCCAAATATCCCGAACAATAACACCTGTCGATAACGACGCCGTTCATGGTGCGCTCGAACATGAGTTTCTCAAAGTCGCATTGCTTTATTTTAAAATTATTCAATGGCTTTGTGACAAGGATGTTGAAATTATTGTCATAACCGTCGTTTACATACGGTTTCAAAGACAGCCCCTCTAAGACCGTTGATTCCAACGTGACGGAATCCGGTATGGCGATGGTTATCATTCCCGTTATTATCGTTTCTCCGTTTCCTGCTCCCCTTACGGTGAGTTTTTTGTCTATGGTAAATCCTGGATAAGTGCCTTTCGACAGGAAAAGCGTGTCGCCGTCGACGGCGGCGGCGAGCGCAACGTTGAGCGAGTCTTGATGGTAGACGGTTACGAATCCCTTATGCTGCAATAGGACTGAAGAATTGGGCAGGGCGAATCCCGCTACGCACATTGCAAGTAAACACGCCAACGTACATAAATATCGTTTTCTCATTATTGTCCGAACGGTAATGTTTTTATAAAAAAATCTGCGAGTGCTTAATATTTCAAGGGCTTTCCTTTTACGGTCATTAAATTCATTCCCTGTTCCCTCCGAATATCCTCAACAGGTAAAGGAACAGGTTGATGAAGTCCAGGTAAAGCGAGAGCGAGCCCATCAGTGCTATCTTCTGCGCCTCCTCGGTAACGTCGTCGGCCTGTACGAGCATCATCTTTATCTTCTGGGTGTCATACGCCGTGAGGCCGACGAAGATGAGAACGCCCACGTAACTGATAATCAGGCTGAACCCGCCGCTCTTGATGAGGAACACGTTTACGAGCGTGGCGATGATGAGTCCGATGAGTGCCATCATCAATATCTTGCCGAGCGACGAGAGGTCGGTCTTGGTGAAATAGCCGATGAGCGACATCGCGGCGAACGTTCCGGCCGTGATGAAGAACACCGAGGCTATCGACTGCATCGTGTATGCCAGGAATATCACCGAGAGCGTGGCGCCGTTGAGCACCGAGTAGAGTATGAAAATAAGGGTCGCCGTAGTCAGCGAGAGGCGGTTTATGCGCGCCGTAACGTAGAACACGAGCGCAAACTCGGCTATAAGCATGCCCCACATCAAGGCCCTGTTGGCCACGATGGCCGAAATGATGCCCGGGCTTGAAGCCACTCCGTAAGCCGTGAAACCGGTTATCACCAGTGCAAGAGTCATCCAAACATACACCTTGCGCATGAGTGCGGGGAACGCAACCGATACGATGTTTTCTTTCTCGCGTATCAACTGATACAATCTGTCTTCGTTCATAATCTTTTTTTAATTTGTTTTCTGTTAATGTTTCATGTACATAACGCCGTGCCGTCCAAAAAAACATGGCGTTTATTCTGCAAACATACTGAAAAAAAACGACATGCGTATTCCTTTTAAAGAAAATCATTGATTATTCACAATTATTCCGCAAAGCCCTGTCGGTATTTAGTTGAACCCGAATCGGTCATTAGAACGTAATACCTGAAGAAATGCTTGTTTCACATACTCCCCGGCCTGCTTATGCGTTAATGTCGGGCAGGTTATAATGACCGATTTGGGTTGAAAAGAAATATGAATATCCGCATTTGCCCAATACACTACATCCTATTCTAAGAAGTCTGTTG
>CALUIJ010000017.1 GCA_944320675.1 uncultured Prevotella sp. | reverse complement strand
CTCTGCCGAGCCGGTATCAGTGTTAGACGTTCCGTACTTGCCGAAGATTTCCTGTTTCTTAGCTGAATCTAAATACATTTGTTTGTGATTGATTAAAAGTTTTAAATTACATCCTTCGGTCGGCTTTGCGCCTCAATCACGGGCGCGGCCGTCGTCGAATGCATCGGATTTTCCGAAATACGGCTGCAAAATTACTAAAAAATACGTCCCGCGCAAAAGTTTACCGGGCTATTTTAAGTATTTTTGCATCCATGGATAAGTTATATTCTTATATTTCGTCTGTTCGCGCGGCGTGGCGCAATGTATTGTTGCGCGTGTCGTCGTGGCGCGGCCTTGCCGTCTTCGTCGTATTGTCGCTTACCGCCTATTCGTTGCTACGGGCCTTGCAGGGGTTTAACATGTGCGACGACGGCTTTGTGCTTTCGTCTTACAGGCAGGTGTCGGCGTCGCCCGGTTCGGTGGCATACATGTTCCTGTATTATTGGGTGTTATGCGTAGGAGGGGCGTGGAACGACGTTTTCGGAGGGCTTGGCATATATGGGTTCCGTGTGCTTGAGGTGCTCGTCTTGACGGCCAACAGCCTTTTGGTCGTCCGCCTGTTCGGCGGCATGGGCCGTGCCGGGTGGGTGGCTTCCGCAGGCCTTGTCCTGGTTTATTCGCGCCTTAATTGGATAGAGGTGTTCGAATATAACACTTTTACGGCTTTCGCCGTGTTGCTTGTGCTTGCGTTCATGATGAAGACCCTTGTGGCCCGCGGCGTGCGTTGGATGTTTGCCGCGGGGGTTGTGCTGGGCCTGGGGTATTTCGTCCGCATCCCTAACGTGTGCATGAGCCTGTTGGTGTTGGTGCTGGTGCCGTTTTATTACTACACGCGCGATAAGCGCCTTACCCTCAGGCTTTTTGCGTCGGCGGTGGCCGGGGCGTTCTCGGGGGTGGCGCTTACGGCCGTCCATGTGTGGGGCACGGGGCGTATGCCGTATTTCGCCGAGGCCGTGGGCGACATGTTTTTCCTTCTTACCGATGCCGGAAACACCCACGGCTCAGGCGGCATGCTGCTTAACCTGTGCCGCAACTGGGGGCTCATGGCCGGCTTGTTCTTGCTTTTCGCAGCGTGTCCGGCGTTGTCGGCCGTCGTCATGCGCCGCGTAGGCGGCAGGAGGGCGCGCCTGTTGTGTGTTGCGGTGTTGCTTTCGGCCGACGCCCTGATAGTCTTATGTTGTTCTTACCTGATGGTTTACGTCGTCTACATGCTCGCCGTAGCGTCGTGCGTTTACGTGGCCTGTGCATGGCACCATAGTCCGCGGGTGGTTTATTTGGCCGTCCTCGCCTTGCTCGTGGCCGTGCTTTTCCCTTTGGGCAGCGACCTCGGCGTGCAGTCGGTCGGCGTACACGGCCTTTGGGCGGCCATGCCGTTCGTGCCTTATGCGGCGCGGACGCTGTTGCGGCGGTTCGATGGCGTGCGCCGCATGGTTGTCGGCTCGTTCGTTGCGCTTACGTTGGTGCTCGTGCTTATGAGGGGCGTTTACGACACGTTGCGCCCGGCTTATTACGAGCCCGGGACACGCTTCGCCGACGTGCACGCCGTCGGCCATCCGTTGGCCAACGTCTATACCGACGCCGGGACGGCTTCGGCCGTCAACTCGGTGCTCGGCGCGATGGAAGCCGAGGTGACCGTGGGCGACACCGTATTGTTCATGGGCGACGTAACGATGCTGAATTACCTTACCGACACGCGCCCTTACCTGCACAATCCGTGGCCGAGCGTGTTCGGTGCGGGGTATTTCGAGCGTAAGGCGGCATGGTTGTGCCGTAGTGGCGAGCCGTTGCCTGTCACGGTGTGTTCGCGCTCGTGTTATTACGGCGGCGGCGACCTTTCCCGCTCGTTCCGCCGTTTCCTTGACGGCAACCGGTACCGTCTTGCTTATTCTGACGAGATATTCATGATGTTCGTTCCCACCCGTAGAAATGGCGGTGCAGCCGTGTTCGGACGTTGACGTTATGCTATCCGTTAGCCCGTATGCGCTTACATATTGATTCGGCATGACGCTCCCGGGAAGCGTTATTTTGAAAAACAAATCTTTTGTGCGTAAATACCGCAGGAAAATGCGTGCAACCTTAACTTGCTGCAGGCTAACCGGTTAGGCTTGTCGGCCGTGGTTGTGTGCAGAAAATCCGTGCGTGTAATGCGGCGGAAGATGATGTTTTGCGGCATGGAAAGCCGTTTTTTCCGCATCAAAAGGCTGCATCTGCGCTTGTAAAAGACGGCAAACCGGGGTGTAAAAGACGGCCTTTCGTGTCGTTAACGGCCGTTTCCCGTCTTGTCGGATGCCGCGAACGGCAAGGCCAAAGGCCGTTTCTTGCCTGCCGGTTAGCTATTTCATGCAAGTTCGCCGACATTCTCCCTCTTGACACTTTGGCAAGTTTACGCACCGTCGGCCTTGCTTTTCGACATTGCGGACGATTTGAGCCGACATGTCGTAATGTAATATTACAAAATGCTGAAAACGCCCTGCACATCAGTATATTTTTAATTTTTAATTTTTAATTTTTAATTTAATATAGTACCTTTGCACCTGATTTTACAAGGTATTAGTATGCAAGACATCAGAAACATTGCGATTATCGCCCACGTAGACCACGGCAAGACGACGCTCGTGGACAAGATGATGCTGGCCGGCAACCTGTTCCGCGAGGGACAAGACCTCAGCGGACAAGTGCTCGACAGTAACGACCTTGAGCGTGAGCGAGGCATAACAATCCTTTCCAAGAACGTTTCCATCAACTGGAAAGGCACTAAGATAAACATCATAGACACTCCGGGACACTCGGATTTCGGCGGCGAGGTGGAGCGCGTCTTGAACATGGCCGACGGCTGCCTGCTCTTGGTAGACGCCTTTGAAGGCCCCATGCCGCAGACGCGCTTCGTGCTCCAGAAAGCCCTGCAGATAGGGCTGAAGCCGATCGTGGTGGTCAACAAGGTTGACAAACCCAACGGCCGACCCGAGGAAGTGTACGAGAAGGTGTTCGACCTGATGTTCTCGCTCAACGCCACCGAGGACCAGCTCGACTTCCCCGTGGTGTACGGCTCGGCCAAGAACGGATGGATGGGCGAGGACTACAAGACGCCTACCGACGACATCAGCTACCTGTTGGACAAGATAGTGGAGGTGATTCCCGCCCCGCGCGCCATCGAGGGCACGCCCCAGATGCTCATAACCAGTCTCGACTATTCGAGCTACACGGGCCGCATAGCCGTGGGCCGTGTGCACCGGGGCACGCTGACCGAGGGCATGAACGTCACCATCTGCCACCGCGACGGCTCGCAGGAGAAGACCAAGATTAAGGAACGGCACACATTCGAGGGCATGGGCCACGTAAAGACCGCAAGCGTGAAGAGCGGCGACATCTGCGCCATCATCGGCCTTGAGAAGTTCGAGATAGGCGACACGATATGCGACTTCGAGAGTCCCGAGCCGCTGCCGCCCATAGCGATAGACGAGCCAACGATGAGCATGCTCTTCACGATAAACGACTCGCCCTTCTTCGGCAAGGAGGGAAAATACGTTACCAGCCGCCACATCAACGACCGCCTTCAGAAGGAATTGGAAAAGAACTTGGCGCTGCGCGTGGCTCCCTTCGGCGACTCTACCGACAAGTGGATAGTAAGCGGACGAGGCGTGCTCCACCTCTCGGTGCTCATCGAGACCATGCGCCGCGAGGGCTACGAGCTCCAGGTGGGCCAGCCGCAGGTGATATACAAGGAAATCGACGGCCAGAAGTGCGAGCCGATAGAGGAGCTTACGATTAACGTGCCCGAGGAGTTCGCCAGCAAGATGATCGACATGGTTACCCGCCGCAAGGGCGAAATGACCTCGATGGAGAGCCAGGCAGACCGCGTAAACATTGAGTTCGACATACCTTCGCGCGGCATAATCGGCCTGCGCACCAACGTGCTCACCGCCAGCCAGGGCGAGGCCATCATGGCCCACCGCTTCAAGGAGTACCAGCCCTACAAGGGCGACATCACCCGCCGCGTGAACGGCTCTATGATAGCGATGGAGACGGGCACGGCCTACGCCTACTCGATAGACAAGCTGCAGGACCGCGGCAAGTTTTTCATCGACCCGGGCGAGGACGTCTACGCAGGCGAAGTGGTGGGCGAGCACGTCCACGACAACGACCTCGTGGTCAACGTAACCAAGGCCAAGCAGCTTACAAACACGCGCGCCAGCGGCTCCGACGACAAGGCCCGCATCATTCCGCGCACCGTGCTCTCGCTTGAAGAGGCCCTCGAATACATCAAGGAGGACGAGCTCGTTGAGGTTACGCCCAAGTCGATGCGCATGCGCAAGATAATCCTCGACCACAACGACCGCAAGCGCGCCAACAAGCAGTAAGCGCTTCGCGCTAAGTTAAGAATTAAGAGTTAAGAATTAAGAAAATATGTATTGTCGCAGCAATACTTGTTTTCTTAATTCTTAACTCTTAATTTTTTAGATGCCCGGTTGGGGTTAATTGGTGGCGGTTAAATAGCATCCTGCCGGCAGGGCATACGCAATATTAAGGCTTAGACCATTAATCCGTTCAACTCATTTTTACACATTTCCCTGTGTATGCTCGGTTGTGGCAGTCAGGCAGTCATTTTTTCCCGGGCGTTGGGCTTTCAGCTGCGGCTTACTTGCAGTCCTTTCGTGCTCAGCGACATTTCAACGAAGCGTGCGTTGGCGTTTGGTCGGTTGGCGTTGAGCGTTTGCTTGATGCGTGCTGCGGCGTCCTGGTCCTTGGCCACGATGTAGAGGTAACCGCCTCCGCCGGCACCTGCCAGTTTGTAGCCGAGGGCGTAGTCGTCGATTAGCCCGGTCATGCGGCGCACGTCGTCGGGGTTTGTGCCGCTGTCGATGGCTTGGTTCTGCGCCCACGTCTTGCGTACAAGGCGGCCCGTCAGGTTGAAGTCGGCGCGCTGTATGGCTTCGTACATGTCGATAGAGTGTTGCTTCATTTCGCGCAGCTGGCGCAGTTCGTCGTTCTGGTTGAGGAACATGCGGCGCACTATTTCGGCCAGGATGCTCTTCGCCGTGCGCGTGATGCCCGTGTAATACAGCAGGTGGCATGGCTTGTATTCAGGCTGCGTGAACAGGTCTGACGGCAACCAGCGCGCCGTAGGGCTTTGGTCGAAGCCGCGGTTGGTCTCGAGCAGTTTTACGCCTTGCAGTATTCCGCCGAACTGGTCCTGCCATCCTCCGCCCGTGGTTAGCAGTTGTTCGAGTACGAGCGTGCGCCTGCCTATCTCGTTCTTGTCCCAGGCAAGGCCGCAGAAGTCGTTTAATGCGCCCAGTACTGTCGACGCGAGCATGCTGCTCGTGCCAAGTCCGCTGCCTGCGGGGATTGCCGACAGCAGTGTCAGCTCTATGCCGCAGCCGAACGCGCGCAATTGGCTTTCGAGCGTGGGATAGGTCTCCGAACAGTATCCGGGCTGGAATCCTGACAGCACAAGTGCCGCCTTGGGTATCGAGAACGGACTGCCTACGTGGCGCATGTCGGCCAGTTGCTCGTAAGTGCACACTTCCTCTACCGCTCCGAGGTCGATGCTGCGCAGTACGATGCGCGGCTCCTTGCACGGGCGCACGTAGGCCTGCAGGGGCGGTTGGCCGTTAAGCTCTATGGCGAGGTTTACCACGCTGCCGCCTTCCATAAGGCAGTAGGGCGGCGTGTCGGTCCATCCTCCGGCTATGTCGATGCGCACGGGGCTGCGCGCCCATACTATCTGGTCGCCGTAGACCGACATCCTCGGGCTTTGTTTCTCAGTCAATGCCTGCACGGTGAGTCCGTCGCGCAGCAAGGCGAACGCCTTGTCCTCGGCCTGTTGGCATTCTTCCCCTTTTATCCTGGCAAGCTCCGAGCGGAACATAGAGTCGTGTATGCGCTTAAGCAGCGGCGCGTTGCCGGCTATCGGCGCGGGTTCGGGTATGCCGAACGCGGCGAACTCGCGAGCCGCGTCGTCCAGGTCGACTTGGTAGAACACGCTGTGCTCATGGTTCTTGGCGAGCGCGCTCCAGTTCAAGGCGCGTAGGCGTTCACGTTGTTTTACAAGTCTTGCCAGGTCGGCGTTGGCCGACAGCTCGTCGGCGCTCATCCTGCGGCTTTCAGTCCATATCCGTTTGCCTTCGGCGAGGGATGGTTCGGAGAGCATCCAGCGCAGCGCCGTTCCGGCGTCTTCAACGGTTCCGCATACCGGGAAGATGCGTGCCGACTGTAAGTCGGCGTTGCCTTCAATCCCGTCAATGTCGATGCCGCGTTCGCATGCCCATTCCTTGAACGGCCGTGAGATGAATTCCGTCGATTCGTCGTTAAGGTTTCCTCGGAACTTGTCGCCGTATCCGTAGGGACGCACGGCGAACCCTGAGCCGCCTATCGGCACGATGTCGACGCATTGGCCGGGGCTGAGCGTTATTCCCCAGTCGTTGTCGGGCACTCCCGTTATTATGTTTTCGTGAGCCAGCGACCACGATTTTCCCACATGGCTGTTCTCTATCCACAGGTTCAGGTTGTATTCCGTGATGGGCGCCTGCACCACGGCGTTCTGTACGAACATTGCCGGATGCGGTTTCAGCGAGTGGTGCATAATCTCGCGCTGGTCGTTTACGAGGTTTTGTATGGCGAGCGACGACGATATGATTTCATGGCTTGTGCCGAAGTGGTAGAACTCGCCGCCCGGCAGTGGCAGTACGGCAACCCTAAGGGAGTTGAGTTCGTCGTCCTTCACGGACGGGTCGGTGCCGAGGGCGCAACCGAATTCCGAATACAGGTCGTAGTTCTGCAGCCCGCCGTTGTGCCTCGACCTTGCCATGAGCAGTTTCACTGCCTTGTCGCTAAGCAGCCACACGCCGATGTCTGTAAGGTAGAAGTGGTCCTTCAGCAGGGTGCCGAGCTTCTTCACGGACGGTTTCTGCATCATGCACTCAAGCACCGACGGAGTGTCGCTTTTGGATACGAACACGCCGTGGTCCTTGGCTATTTCGGGACCGAGCCATAGGCCGTAGCACACTACGTCGGCGTCGGGTATCGGTTGCAGGGGTTGCGTGGAGCGTATGTAAACGTCGCCGCTTACGACCATTGTGTGCATCCCTGCAGGGGCGATGCCCATTATGCGCTCGTAGAGAGGCACTTGCAGCGAAAGCAAGTCTTGCGAGAGGCGTTGGCCGCGCTCCCAGCGGAACACGGGGACGGGCGTGAGCACCTTGCCCGAAGGGGCGTAGGCCGGCAACCGCCGGCTTTGTCCGCCGGCGTGGAGCAGCAGTCTCCGGTCGGCGGCGAGCCATTCGTCGAAGGTCCTGCCGCCGCCGTGTTCGGCGTAGCAGGCCTCGAGCAGCCATGTCGTGCCGCCGCCGGAACCGAGCTTGCGCCCGACCGGGTCGCTGGTGCAAAACCATTCGTCGCGGCCGTATTTTGTTATTTCGTGGAAACAGCTGACAAGGTTCGGGGGTAAGGAGAGTAGTTTTTTCATAAGTTGCAACGTTTTATTTATTAGTTAAGAATTAAGGGTTAAGAGTTAAAAGTTAAGAGTTAAGAATTAAGAAAACGTATGTTGTTCCACCGGGAGCGGTTTTCTTAATTGGCTTAACGCCGAACTTCGTTTCTTAACCCTTAACTCTTAAATTAATGTGTTTTCTTCTTCTTGTATTCCATGTACACCACGAACGCTATCAGGAGCACAAGCACGGCGTAGGCGGCGTAGGCTATCGTTTCGGTCGTAGTTACGGACGCGGGGTGGAACGTCAGTTCTACCTTGTGGCTGCCGGGCGCGATGTTGAGCGCGCGCAGCAGGTAGTTCACACGTCCGAGTTCGGCCTCTTGTCCGTCTACGGTGGCCGTCCATCCGGGATAGTAGACTTCCGAGAACACTATCACGCCGCCCTTGGCTGAGTTGACGTCGTACGTCAGTTTGTTTGACATGTACGAGGTAAGTCTCACTACCGATTCGCCCGTCTGCCTTACGGCCGACTTAAGCTGTTCCTTGAAGCGCTTGTCGGCCACGGCCTCGTGGCGCAGGTCTATCTTGCCCACCTTGTCTATCTCCTGGTTGGCGTTGTCCACGTAGGTCACCTTGTCGACGAACCATGCCGGGCCATGTACGTAAGGATTCTGCAGGGGCACGGTGCGGCCGTCGTTCAGCGGCATGATGAAGTAGCGCGCGTTGAGCATGTTGAGCACGGGGAATATGCTGTCGCCGTATACCTTGGCCATGTCGCCGCCGGCGGCGATGATGGCCGGCACGGCCTTGTCCATCTCGGGCTTGATGTAAGCCTTAATCATTTCGTCGTAGCGGCGCAGTTTCGCGGCATGGTAGCCGCCGATGCTGTTGTGGAAATACGACGTCTCGTTCTCGTTGAACGTGTCCGACGCGAAGTTGAGCACGCGGAAGTTGCCGAGGTCGGTCTTGTCCTCGAGTATCAGCTTGTCGGCGTCGGTCATCGGTATCGGGGCCTCGCGCTCGCTGCGGTTTACGAACATGTCGTTGTTGAGGTAGCGCTTGTTGACCTGCCACATGTCTATCAGGCAGAGCACGGTTATGGCTACTATCATGTAGTTGGCCTTAAGCCGTCCGCCCTTGTAGAGCAGCAGGCAGAGCGTGCCTATGACGATGACGAGCACCGAGCGCCAGCAGTCGGCCGTGAACACGGCCTCGCGCATTTCGCGCAGGTTGGCGAGAATGGGGTTGACGTATTCCTGCGGCAGCGACGACAGCGCCCTCAGCTCGGCCGACGACACGAAGTCAGAGAAGAACAGCGTGGGGAACAGGGCGAAGAGTATGGCGATGCCGCCCGTGAGGGCGAAGCTGAGGTAGACCAGCTTGATCTTACGTGTGAGTATGCCGGGGTCGTCTACTATCTTCTTTAGCGCGAGCATGGCCAGCAGCGGGATTGTGAACTCGGCTATGACGAGTATCGACGCCACCGTGCGGAACTTTGAGTACATCGGCATGTAGTCGAGGAAGAAGTTGGTGAACGGCATGAAGTTCTTTCCCCACGACAGCAGGATTGACAGCACCGTGGCCGCAAGCAGCGCCCACTTCATGGGGCCTTTGACGATGAACAGGCCGAGCACGAAGAGCGTCAGCACGAACGCGCCCACGTAGACGGGGCCCATCGTTCCGGGCTGTTCGCCCCAGTATTGGCCCATCTGCTGGTAGACGGGCATGAACTGGTTGTCGGCGTGCTCCATGGCCGTCTCGCTATCAACCAGCGGCACTGTGGCTCCGCCCTTCGTGTTGGGCACGAGCAGCGTCCAGGTCTCGTCGATGCCGTAGCTCCATTGGGTTATGTAGTCGCGGTCGAGTCCGCTCGCCGTCTGGTTGGCGGTGTTTTTCTTCACGAGCTCGCTCTTGCCGCGCATCGACTCCTTGCTGTATTCCCACGTATGGTATAGGTTGCTCAGGTTGAGGCAGATGCCGATTACGGCTCCCGCTGCGCACACGCCCGTGGCCTTGGCGAACTGCGCAAGGCGCTTTCCGCGTATGGCGTCGACGAGGAAGGCTATCACCATGAAGAGGATGATGAACAGGTAGTAGTACGTCATCTGCACGTGGTTGGCGTTCACCTCGAACGCCGCGAATACCGCCGTTACGATGAGTCCCCACAGGTATTTGCCCCTGTATGCCAGCACTACGCCGCCTATCATCGGCGGCAGGTAGGCCAGGGCCATGACCTTCCACAGGTGGCCTGCGGCTATGATTATGAAGAAATAGCTTGAGAACGCCCATATTATCGAGCCGAGCACGGCCAAGTATTGCTTGAAGTCGAACGCGCGCAGCATGATGTAGAAGCCCAGCAGGTAGACGAATACGAACCATACGTTCTCGGGCAGGAACAGGTGGTAAGCGTTGACGGCACCGCCGAGGGCTTTTGTGCTGCCGTATTCGGGCGCGGTCTGGTACGTCGGCATGCCGCTGAACACCGAGTTCATCCAGCGCGTCACTTCGCCGGTCTTTTCCCTGTGCTCGGCCATTTCGCGCCCAAGTCCTTTGCCTGCGGCCGAGTCGTGGCGGTAGAGTATCTTGCCCTCGATGTCGGCCGGGAAGAAGTAGGCGAACGAAATGAGAGCGAACAGCACTACGGCCAATACGTCGGGCAGGAATCTTTTCCAATTTTCCATTATTTTCCGTGTTTTGTTTTAAGTAATGATTTTTCAACTTGCAAAGATATATATTTAAATGAAAAATGAATAATGAATAATGAAAAATCAGAAGTTAATCGGGCGAACAATGAATAATTAAGAATGGACAATGAATGAAAAACGAAGGATGAAGAATTGAAAAGCCGGGAGCAGCTTGGATGGACGATTAATGATGTAAGGGCTTATGAACGGGGTGGACGACTGTCGGCCGGCGTCTTTACGCCTGTCGTTTTGGTTGGATTGACCGTGGGGTACGTTGCAAAATGGCATTTGCCGAAGTACGAAATTTTGACAAACTGGAATCGGGAAATAGCTTGCGGAAAACTGTACGTAGGCCTTCCAAGCGTTGCTAACGGCATGCTTTTCCTCTGCCGCATGGGGTGTTCGCAACGGAAATGCCGGTTTTACGGCTGCAAAGCGCAGCCTTTTACGGCGCAAAAGGCCGTAGGCGGCGATGCCAAAGGTGGTCTTTTGCCTCGTAAAATGCCGCTTTCGGTATGGCCGCAAATGACGGGAAGGATGTGCATCGGATGCATTCGGTTGATTGTCAGCGCGTTATGTAAAATGTCGAAGAAATAATGAAAACTGCCTAATGCTTCGACTTTTGCCGCGTTAAAACCTCTACGCCACTTCTGAAGCCTTTAAACGGTTGTTTGCGGAAATCAAAGTGTCACGCCTGGAGCGGTAAAATTGACATTCAACCGTTATTAAACCCCAATCGGCGATTTAGGTTGCCCAACGGCTTCGCCGCCCGTTGTCCCTTTCAAAACCGCTCGGATTTTTTCATTCATCATTATTCATCATTCATATCTTCATTATTCATTCTTCATTCAAATTACTTCAGATTTTTCATTTATGAATATCCGAATCAGCCTAATACTTAACTTGCATCCTCTTCTAAGAAGTCGGCAGCATACCGTCATTGCCTTAACGGCGATTTTCAATTCCGGGCTGGGACCCGGAATCCAGAAGACACCCTCTTGCCAACACACTTTGGCTGCATACATTGGATTCCGGGTCTCAGCCCGGAATTGAAAATCGCCGTTAAGGCAATGACGGTATGCTGCCGACTTCTTAGAAGAGGATGCAAGTAAGTATTAGGCCGATTGCGGATATTCATTTTCATTATTCATTCTTTATCCCAAATCGGTCATTAGAAAATTTTACTTCCTTTTTGCATGAAATGTACCATAATTTCAGGCAAGAGTTAAGTTCCATAATGTAAAATTGAAACGCAATGAGATTGTTTCATCGCATTTTGTTTGCAAAAATCTCTAATGACCGATTTGGGCTTATTCAATTTACTTCTGATTTTTCATTTTTCATTTTTCATTTTTCATTTAAATATATATCTTTGCATCCCAAAACCAACATTACAGGATGAAGATAGGAATTATTGTCGCGATGGACAAAGAGCTGTTGCAGCTCAAATCGCTATTGGACGACTCCACCGTGGAGCGGCGCAACAACAAGGACTTCATATTGGGCCGCATGGCCGGCAAGGACGTCGTGCTGCAGAAGTGCGGCATAGGCAAGGTTAATTCAGCCGTAGGGACGGTTGAGCTGATTGACAATTATTCGCCCGACGTCGTCATATCCACAGGCGTGGCGGGCGGAGCCGACGACAGGATGAACGTGTGCGACGTCGTCGTGGGCGCCGACTATTGCTACCATGACGCTTATTGCGGCGACGATTGCCGCTTCGGCCAGATAATGGGCATGCCTGCCATGTTCTCTTCGCCCAAGGACTTAGTGGCCAAGGCCGTGGCGGCGTGCGGCGGCATGGCCGTGCATACCGGCCTTATAGCCAGCGGCGAATGGTTCGTCAACACGCCTAACAAGATGCGCGCCATCATCGCGCGTTTCCCCACGGTAATGGCCGTCGACATGGAGAGCTGCTCCATCGCCCACACGTGCCACATTTACGGCGTGCCCTTCATCAGTTTCCGCATAATCAGCGACCTGCCCCTTAAGGACAACAAGGCGTCGCAGTATTTCGACTTCTGGGCGCGGCTGGCCGACGGGTCGTTTACAGTCACAAAGCGGCTCGTCGCAGCCTTATAAATGAATTAAGAGTTAAGAAAATATGCATGGTTGAAATACGTGTATGTTCCTTGTCTGCTTGGCGGTTTGACGATTAATCACAGACGCATGTTTTCTTAACTCTTAATTCTTAACTCTTAATTCTTAACTCTCATGAAGACAATTCCAAGTTTTACGATCAACCATGAGCGTCTTTTGCGCGGAATATACGTCTCGCGCAAGGACGAAGTAGGCGGCGAGGTCGTCACCACGTTCGACATCCGCATGAAAGAACCCAACCGCGAGCCTGCGCTCCATCCCGGCGCGCTGCACACCATCGAGCACCTTGCCGCCACCTACCTGCGCAACGACCCCGAGTGGGCCGGCCGCATCATATATTGGGGTCCGATGGGCTGCCTTACGGGCAATTACCTCCTCTTGCGCGGCGACTACGAGCCGGCCGACATCGTAGGACTGATGCGCCGCACGTTCGCCTTCATCGCCGGGTTCGACGGCGAAGTGCCCGGAGCCGCCCCGCGCGACTGCGGCAACTATCTGCTCCACGACCTGCCCATGGCACGCCTCGAAGCGCGCAAATACCTCGACGAGGTGCTCGGCTGCATTAAGGCGGAAAACATGAAATACCCGGAATAAATTAAAAATGAAAAATTAAAAGTGAAAAATCCAAATGCAACTGCATAAGTGAAAAATTAAAATGAATGTCCGCAATCAACCTAAATACATACATCCTCTTCTAAGAAGTCGGCAGCACACCGTCATTCCGGGCCGAGACCCGGAATCCAGTGCATACAACATCGTTGTTGTAAATGGGTACTTTTTAGATTCCGGGTCTCGGCCCGGAATGACGGTGTGCTGCCGACTTCTTAGAAGAGGATGTATGTATTCAGGCTGATTGCGGACATT
>CALUIJ010000016.1 GCA_944320675.1 uncultured Prevotella sp. | reverse complement strand
ACATGGATTTGCCGATGGCAGATTGCAGGGAAGGACTTATCTTCAACCTGCTTGGCAGCGACCGTCCTATCCATGAATCGTTTGCCCCGAGACTCATAGACCAACGTGAGGCAATGGCAAACCAATTTGACGGCATGACAGACATTCCTTTCACATACGAGGAGTTTGAGGAAACAAGAGCCAAACTGATAACCGAAGTCAACGGGCTGATGACTGATGATGACAAGAGATTCTTGGTCAGTTTTGAACTTGGCGAACCGAAATGGGATGGATATGAGTTTGAATACTTCAAGGATTATCCGTCTATAAAATGGAAACTCATCAATCTTACCAAATTGGCAAAACAGAATCCGCAGAAGCTTAAAGACGAAGCAACCAAGCTCAAAACGATCTTTGGCGTAGAGTAGTCTAACAGTAATCTGTTTATAACAGTTAGATAAGTATATAAAATGGTAACGCAAGCACCGGCTTACCAACCAATCACACCATAAGGAAGGACAACCGCGCTGCCACATAGGTAGAACGGCTGTCCTTTCTTGTTTTCAGTCCTTATGCCGGCCTGCGACTTCTGACTTTCCGGCCGTAAATGTACGTGCAAATGCCAAGGCGGAAAGGGTCGGCTGCTTCGGCCTTATTTCATCAACTCGTCAAGAAACTTGTCAAGATCCTCGTCGAGGCCTTTCATAAGGTCGCCCCCGATTATCTTGATGTCGCTGTCGACGAGATACAACTCTGAGAAGTGTTCCCTCTCGTCGTTCTCGAGCACAAAGCTGTAAGGCTTCAGCAGGCATAAGTTGTCGACGCTTTCGTGCAGGCTCTCGATAACGGCCCTTATCACGGCCGCGGCCGAATCGTAGAAGTCGGGCTCCTTGTTGTCGATCCATCCGCTTACCACGCAGCGTGTTATCTCGTTGTCGTTATCGTCGAAGGCCAGCAGCTCGCCCGTGTCCTGCGATATGCTCAGGTGGATGTCGGTCATGAGCGTCGGCTCTTCTTGCGACGTGAACTTCTGGGCGATTTTCCTTATGAACCGCTCGATTTGTGTGATGGTGGCGTTGTTTGCTTCCATAGTATGTGGTCTTTAGTATTTTATTGACTTCTTACGCGGCTTGCTCTCGTTGCTGAGACGGTCGAGAGCCGTCACGGCATACTGCACTTTTGTGCCGGGCAGTATGTCCTTACGCGGTATTTCGTAAAACTCGTCGGTGGTCACGGCTACGATCTTCGACGGGTCGTCGATGTCGACCTTCTCGTTCCGCGCGAACTTGTAGACGGCATACTTGACGGCCTTGTTCTTCCAGTTGCTCCCCTTGGGCGCTTTCCAGAAGAGCACCAGCTTGCCGTTCATGTCGAGCAGCTTCATCTTCCTTACCTTCTTGGGGGCCTTGCCGTCGATGTAAGGCATGACGGGCGCGAAGGCGGGATGCTTCCAGTACACCTTCTCGAGCAGCGAGCCGTAGTTGCCGACGTTGTCGACCACGGCCTTCGCATACCAGAGCACGGTGCCGTCGACGTTCCTCATTTCGTCGTGCAGCCTGCGCTTGGCCGGCAGCTGGTTTACGCTGCTGTTTTGAGGGTCGGAGTACTTTGCGGTGCGCTCAACGTCCTCGCCGATGTATAGATGGCGCTTGCCCGCGTACTTGTCCCACCACTTTATCAGCGTCGCGTAGTCGGCCGCCTTGTGGCCTATCTGCCAGTAAAGCTGCGGCACGCAGTAGTCCACCCATCCGTTGTTGACCCACATCAGCACGTCGGCGTATAGGTCGTCGTAGTTTTGCAGCCCGTTGGTGTCGCTTCCTATTACGGGGTCGCTCTTCTTGTTCCTGTAAATGCCGAACGGCGACACGCCGAACTTCACCCACGGCTTCACCTTGCGTATGGTTTCGTGCAGCTGCTCCATGAATATGTTCACGTTGAAGCGGCGCCAGTCGCCGCGATCCCTTATGCCGTTGTTGTAAGCGTCGAATTCCTTGCCGTCGGGTATTGTCTGCCCTGGCGCGGGATAGGGATAGAAGTAGTCGTCGATGTGCAGTCCGTCGATGTCGTAACGCCCTACGATGTCGGCCACCACCATGCAGATATAGTCGCGGTTCTCGGGAATGCCGGGGTTGAGTATCAGCTGGCCGTCATAAGCGAACACTGCCTCGGGGTGCTTTATCGCGATGTGGTCTCTCGACAGGGCCGTGGTGCCCTTGGTCTTCGCCCTGTAAGGATTGATCCATGCGTGGATTTCCATTCCGCGCTTGTGGCATTGCTCCACCATCCATGCCAGCGGATCCCAGTAGGGCGAAGGAGCCTGGCCCTGCCTGCCCGTAAGGAAGCGGCTCCACGGTTCAATGCGGCTTTCATACAGGGCGTCGCACTCAGGCCTTACCTGGAAGATTATGGCGTTAACGCCGCACTGCTTGAGCCTGTCAAGCTGGTAGGTTAAAGTTTCCTGCATACGCTGCGTGCCCATGCCGAGGAACTGGCCGTTTACACACTGGATCCACGCCCCCCTGAACTCGCGCTTCGGGGAACCGCCGGAATAAGCCTGCACGCCTGCTGAAAAGAGCATGCAGATTAGTAAAAACAGTTTCGTCAGACGTGATTTATATTTTTCCATACGCCAAAGTTACTATGTTTCGTGCATAAAAACAAATAATATTAATAAAAAGTTGAGATATGGCCGTGTGTTAATCTGAAACTTACTTGTATTTTGTATGTCATTGGGCTGTTTTATTATTAAGTAAAGTTAAAAAAGCTGTTTGTGTGGGCACACATCTTTTTCGTCAAAATAATTCTTTAATATTGTTTGGTAATACAAAAAAAAGTGGTTATATTTGCAACTGTTATCCTGAAAACAATCTTTTTACCTTAAAAAACTAATACCTATTGAAGATATAGAGCGGTTGCCTGTGAAGGCCATCGCTTTATTTTTTATATGAAAAACGAGCCGGCCAACGCGGCGCTCCCCTACCATACGTCACGATATAAAAACGCGGACCGCAACATACTAATATGCCGCGGCCCGCCGGTTATAGGTTTGCAGCCATGGGTCAGAACTGCTCCAATATCTCGATGCGCTTCCTCGTATCGGGATGCGTGCTGAACAGCGAACTGAAGAAGTTCATCATGCCGGGGGCGAAGTGCTGCGGATGAATGATGAACAACTGGGCGATGTCGTCGCGCTTAACGTTCTCCAGCCCCGGGTCGCCCGATATCTTACGCAGCGCCGACGCGAGGGCGAGCGGATTGCCGCAAAGCTCGGCTCCGCCGGCGTCGGCCATGTACTCGCGCTTGCGTGATATGGCGAAGCGCGTTAGCAGGGTGAAGAGGTAAGCCACGGCGCAACACAAGGCCCCGATGACGAACACGGCTATCATCGAGAGGCCGTTGCCGCGGTTGTCCTCCTCCTCGTCGCTGCTGCGATGGCTCATCCCGCCGAACCAGAAGGCGTTGTACATCATCTGCACGACAAGGCTCATCACCGTCGACACGATGCCCACGAAGATGACGCTCGTTATCAGCAGGCGCGTATCGCGGTTGCGTATGTGCGTAAGCTCGTGGCCTATCACTCCGGCCAGCTCGTCGTCGTTGAGGCGGTTGATTATGCCCGTGGTAAGCGTTACGGTGTAACTATTCTTGTCGATGCCGCTGGCGAAGGCGTTGAGCTGCGGATCATCCACGATGTTGATTTTCGGCATTTCCATGTTGCAGGCTATGCACAGATTCTCAACTATGTTGTATATTTTCGGGTTCTCCTTGCGCGTTATCGGACGTGCTCCTGTTGCGGCGCGCACCATCGCCGTGTTGGAGAAATAAGCTATGGCGAACCATACGGCTACACCGGCCACAACCCACGGCACCGTGGTAAGGAAGTAATAATTGACAGTGGCCGCGTCAAGATGCCTTACGATGTTGCCGTACCGGTCGTAGTAGCCGTTGCCGAAATAGTTGACCAATGCCAGGAACACCCAAACCATGCCGAGTATGATTACGGGGAAGAGCAGCAGCAACATCGTCGTGAGCATGTTGTTGCGCCTGATCTGGGTGTGCATTCCTACGTATCTCATTGTCGGGCGGCGTTAGAATTTTATTTCGGGAGCCTTGTCGTACACGGCGCGGTCCTCCTGAGGTATCTCGAACATCGGCTCCTTGCCGAACTTGAACATCTTGGCGAAGATGTTCGACGGGAACGTCTCTACGGCGTTGTTAAGCTCGCGCGTCGTAGAGTTGAAGAAGCGGCGTGCCGCGGCGAGCTTGTTCTCAAGGTCGGAGAGTTCGGTCTGCAGGTGCATGAAGTTCTGGTTGGCCTTAAGGTCGGGATAAGCCTCGAGCGACACTTTCAGCCCGGCCAACGCACTTGTCAGCGCATTCTCGGCGTTGATCTTGTCGTTGATGCCGGTAGCGCTCATCGCCGCCGAGCGCGCCTCGGTCACCCTCTGGAGCACTTCGCGCTCGTGGGTGGCGTAACCCTTGACTGTCGAAACGAGCTGCGGCACAAGGTCGTGGCGCTGTTTCAGCTGCACGTCGATGTTGGCGAAAGCGTTCTCACGATTGTTGCGAAGTCTCACAAGGTTGTTGTAAAGGCTTACTCCCCATATAACGAGCAGCGCAACAACCACTAAAATAATGATTCCTGTTACCATATTGATGAAAGTTTGTTATTGTTTCCGGATAAACGGTTTACAAAGATAATGCCATTCATCCGAATGTCCGTATGACTTTAGGATTTAATTTAAATCTTTTTGTTTTTTATTCTTTTCCCGCGGCATCGGCGCGCCGCAAAAAGCAGACAGGCAAGCCGACCCGCATCAACGCCTGTCAACTTGCCTGTCCGGCCTGCCTTTATTTCAGCAGTTTCATTACCTTATTATAATACTTCTGTGTTCCCCTTACGCTGTACTTCGGCCCGCCGTTCCATGAGCGTATGGCTTTCTCGACGTTGTTCTGCGGGTTATGGTGTGACTGTATCAAGACGAACATCTCTTTCGACTTCGCAACGTTGAAACGGTCTGACAACTTGAAACGCTTCTTGCTTTTTTGCTTTTTCAGGATGTCGTTGCATTCCTTCACCAATATCGGGGTTATCTGCATCGCCCCGCATGAGTTTCCACTTACGGCCTTAGGGTCGCCCTCGCTTTCTACTTCAATTATAGCGTCCATCACCGGATTCCAATTGAACGCGGAGCCTTTAGCCCCCCTGCCGCCGGCAAACGCGTAAGAACTTGCCGCAAAAATTAATAAAGATACAAATACCTTTCTTAAAGTCTTCTCCATAAAATGTTATTTACGGCACCTGAACTCACTGCTTGTGGATTATGTTCGCGACGCACGGTTCATACTGTAGGAATAAACGCGAAACCGGGTCTGGGTGCCAATTAAAAACTAACGTGAATAGTGGCTTTCAAAACAAACGAAGATTCACTATCCTGATCTATCCTTGATCTTTTTACCGCTGCAAAGGTACGAAAATTTTACATACAGGCCAAATATTTTTCTGATTTTTGAACATTTTAATATTGTCTAATTGCTTCATACAGCACTGATTACCAACTAATTACATCTATTTTTTCACATAAATGCGCACGCATCGTTTCCGCCCGTCAGAAGGAGCAAATAAACGTATTCAGGCGTTGCCCGGCTCACGCATCCCGACAAAATGCCGCACGTAAAGGCAAGGGCTACGTTATATTTGGTGTATAATTACATATTAATATTTTTATGCCGTCATTTTGTTAAAACTGTCAACAATATTTGCACACAATAAAATAATTCCTTATCTTTGCATAAGATAAGCTGCACCTCGGCATAACGCACAAGCAAGCTTGGCGGTCCTGCCCTCGGTTTGCATTATCTTTGCATAAGATAAGCTGCACCTCGGCATAACGCACAAGCAAGCTTAGCGGTTCTGCCCTCGGTTTGCATTATCTTTGCCAAAGACAAGCGACAGTGATTCTTTTTAATTTATTTATTAACCTAAAATTTTTTGTATTATGAAGAAGATTTTGTTGATGGCGCTTTTCGCAATAGTTGCGGTAGGCGCGAGTGCACAGAAGAATATCTCCATTTGGTGGGGAGGCAACGTAGCAAAGATAACAGACGCGGATTCAGAGTTCAAGGCATTGAACATCGGCGTGGCTTACACGGCCCCCATCAATGATGCGTTCGACTGGTCGGCAGGAGTAAGCTATACGACCAAGGGAGCCGACGGCTGGGATCCGGGGTTCATCCAGTTGGAAGGAAACGGAGCGTGGAACTTCCTGAAAGGTTCAGAAGCAAAAATCGGAATCTTCACGGGCCCGTATTTGAGTTTCATGGTAGCTAAAGATGAAGACGCCCTTAGCAATTGGATGGAAGCCAATACTTTTGACATAGGTTGGCAAGCCGGACTGACGGCAGACTGGAAATTCTTAACGTTTAAGTTAGGATATGAATTCGGATTTTGCGACCTCATCGACGTAAAAAGCAAACTTCTTGAAGAATTCGACGTAGATTCCGACAGCAAATCCGGTGCTTTCTTCTTCCGCGTAGGAGTAAGGTTCTAAAATTTTAAGTGAAGAGTGAAAAGTGAAGAATCCATGTGCTTTGAAGATTTACACATGGATTCTTCACTTTTCACTCTTCACTCTTCACTTTTTTAACTACAGCGAATTGTACCTGTTTATCAGCTTGCGGCGGAAGAATCGTCCCACGGTTACATAATCAATCTTGTCGAACGGCGGATAAAAGCAGCAGGTGTTGTCGCGCACTTCCAGCAGGTAGTTGATGTTGATGATATACCTTTGGCTAACCTGCACGAAACTGTCGTCAATTTTCAGCAAAGTCTCTTTCGTTACGTTGCGCTTAAGGCGCAGCGGGCGGTCGCATCCGGCGGCTACGACCGTCCATACGCGGGCTTCGTGGTCATAGTGGAACACGCAGATGTCGCGTATCTGCACAAGGCGGAAGTCCACCGCGTTGGTGTAGAACAACAGTTTGCCGCCGTTGCGCTTCACGGCCCCGTCCTCCCTCTGCCGGCTCTTGCCGTTTTGCCTGTCGGCATAGAAGCGGCTCATTATCGTGTCAAGTTCGCCGTCGTCGATAGGTTTCAGCAGGAAGTCGAATGCCCTGTTCCTGAAAGCGGGCAGCATGTAGTCGTTATACGCCGTGTAAATCACCACGTAACACCAGTAGTCGGGCTCTTGTTGCAGCCGTTCAAGGAAGTCGATGCCCGTCATGTCGGGCAGTTCCATGTCGAGGAACAGCAGTTCGGGCTTGTGCCTCTTCACTATTTCAATGCCGTCGGCACCGTTCGTCGCGGTGGCGGCAAGCGTGACGTCGCCGTATTTCCTCAGTTTCGTTGCGAGGCTGTCGATTGCAGCCTCCGTGTCGTCTACGATTATCGCGTTCATTCCTTAATATTATCTCTTTTTATCGTGTGCCGGGTCGAACACGGTTTTCAGCCCGAGCGGAAGCGTCAACGTCACCTGGCATCCGGCCACGGTGCCGTCGTCCGCCTCAAGGTTCCTTATGCCGAGCCTTATTTTCCGTTTGTTCCCATGGTTTATCAGGTTTATCGTGTTGCGTATCACTTTCATTCCCGTCTTCGTCGACGAGGGGTCGCTGTGGCGGATGTCGAAGCCCGTGCCGTTGTCGGTCACGGTTATGACGCATTCGCCGCCGCCCTTCCTCACCGCTATTTCGATGCTCTTATGCCCGGGGCGGTTTTTCAGTCCGTGCTTTATCGAGTTCTCCACGAGTATCTGTATGAACATCGAGGGCACCATCACGCCGTGCAGCACGTCGTCGGGCGGAGCGTCGACGCTGAACGAGAAGTCGCCGCCTATCACCTGCCGCTCTACGCTGACGTAATAGCCTACGAAGTCGAGCTCCTCCTTCAGCGACACGTAGTATCTGCCCGAAATGTCAAGGTTGGCCCTTATCAGCTTGGCCAGCGCCATCAGGTCGCCGGCGCCGCCGGCTCCGGCCTTCGCCATGCGGTTGTTGAGCACGTTGAAGATGAAGTGGGGCGATATGCGCTGGCGCACGTTGGCCAGCTGCGTCTGCATCAGCTGCATGTGCATCTGCAGCCTGCGCTTGCGCGAGTACGTGAAGCCGAAAAGCAGCAGCAGCACGAGCACGACGATGAGCAGCACGCCCACGTACAGCCACATGTGCGCCGCGCGTATGTCGGCGTCCTTCTCCTGTATTTCGATCTGGTGGTTCAGCTTCAGCGTGTCCTGCTCGTAGCGCATCATTATCTCCGACGCCCTCATGTTCGCAAGGTTGTGCTTCAGCGAATCGTTGCGCCTCACGTTGTGGTCAAGCAGGAAGTACGCCCTCCTGTAGTCGCCTTTCTTTACGAAGTATTCAAGCAGGTAGCGGTGGCGTATGTTCACGAGGTTGAAGTCAATCGTCGCCTCAGGGTCGTCAAGGTCGAGTATGCGCCTCACCTTGGCCGTGTCGCCGGCCCTGAGCGCAAGGCCGATGCCTATCGTGCGGCAGTAGTACAAGGCCACGGCGTCGCCTACCTTCATAAAGTAGGCGTAAGCCTCGTCGAGCAGGCGCGCGGCTTCGTCAGTGTTGCCAAGGTTCAGCTGCACGTCGGCCATGTTAACCTTGCAAAGGTACATGTCGTAAGTGTCCTGCATGCCGTGGCCGACGAGCAGCCTTTCCATGCGGCCGAACACCTCGGCCGCCCGCTTGTAGTCGCCTATGTAATAGTAATAGTTGCCGTAGTTGGTCAGGAAGTACATCCTCATGTTGAGCGACATGAGGTTGAAGTTCCTGTCGGCCGTCTCGTAACAGCTCTGCGCCAGGCCGTAGTCGCCCAGCTTGAGGTAGATGCGGCCCAGACCCATGTAGAGCGTAACGTCGTCCTCGGCGGGCAGCCTCAGCGAATCGGCTATGAAGAGGGCGCGCCTGTACCACATTGCGGCGCGGGGCATGTCGTTGGCGAACACGTAAGCGTCGCCGAGGTTGGCGCATACGTCGGGCAGACGGTGCTTGCAGTCGCTCTCGGCCAGCCGTCCGTAGGCGGCACGGTAGGCCGCTATGGCCTTCGACGGCTCGTAGTGCAGCTTCTGGTAGTAGCCGCCCTGCGCGTTGAGCAGGAAGCCCATCATGCCGTTGACCCTCGGCGTGGGCTTGCGGCCCGACAGATACTTGTACGTCTGCGTCCATCGCAGGGCCGACGTGTCGGGCACGCCCACCTGTATGCTGTAGCGTATGTGGCGCAGGTACCAGTCGTAATAGTCCAGGCTGTCGGCGGCCGCGCTCATGCCGCGCCTTATCATGCCGGGTACGGACGGCGAGTTGACGGCCATCGAATCGTCGGCGGCGGCAAGGGCGGCAGCCGTCGACGCGCTTCTCTCATCGCCGGGCACGCTCCCGTCCCCGCATGAAACGGCCACGATGCATGCCAGCACCGCTACCGTGGCATTAATGGCTTTCACGAGCGTGTTCATCTCACATCCGTCTTAAAGTAGTTGTCGTTTACGTTGTTGATACGGGCCGCCTTACTCCGGCGTCCACTTGTCCGCTTCCAGACCCTCCGAGCACAGGAAAGGATTATGCAAAGCCGACGCAAGCGAGCGGAAACGAAGCACGGCTTCAAGTTTCCCGAGCGCAGGAAAGGATTATGCAAAGTTAATAAAAAATATCTAATAAACGGCTATTGATATATGTCAAAATAAATTTTTATCGGTATTTTAAATCAATTTTCAAACCAAGTGTAAACCAATAAGTTACACATTTCAAGACATCCGGCATAAAACGGCGCAATAATATAAGGAATAAAAGAATCAGCCCTGTCATCCCACAAGCTTGCAATCATAAACGTCAGGGAACGCATGTGGAAGGACTCTCCCGGACGTTCAAGTTTACCGATAAGATAAATGCGGGAATGAATAAAATAAGGTGTGCCATAATTAATTGGCTTTATTCATATTCGTATTTAATTCTCGTCTTTCCGCTTGACGGGTATTTGAACGAGAACGAACCATAAGTTTCTCCTGTTCCTTCTTCTGACAAATTGAAGCGTTTGCGTATGGTTATGGTGTTATACGACCCAGGGATGAATGGGCCCATCTCGAAAGAAACGTCGAACGGGCAAATGCAATTGCAGTTAAATGCTTCACGCTCGACAACGATTATACGGTTCTCGTCTTGTAATAAATCCACTCCTATTGAGTCGTTGCAGCAACTGAACAACACGTTGTGGTGGGTTACGTACACGTAGCCGTTAGACTTGCTCGTGTATTCCACATACTCCTCAAAGCCCATTTCGTCGAAATAGCTGCGTGTCTTAGGCGATGATGAGTTTACGGTTTCTCCCGTCTTGCATCCCGTACTGTACACGTTCTTGACGGTAACGTCTCCGCCGTCGTCGTTGCTGCATGCACTGAAGCTCGCCGCGCAGGCAATCAGCGAGCAGATGTAAATAAAATACTTTTTCATAACTTGTCCTCCTTAATTATTTAGGTTAAGCATGTATCAGAATATCCATGCGCCAAAGCGGCCGATACCGTCAAGCCTGCTTGCACTGTAATGACGAGACGAAGCTTGTCTCACGGCAAAGATACTGAATATTTTGATACGTTGTTCGTTTTTGTGGTTCATCCGCAAATCGGTTGGATGAGAATAAATATTAAATGAATATCCGCAATCGGCCTAATACTTAATACTTACTTGCATCCTCTTCTGAGAAGTCGGCAGCATACCGTCATTCCGGGCCGGGACCCGGAATCCAGGAAACAAACTTTCGTCAACAACTTAGTTGCATACACTGGATTCCGGGTCCCGGCCCGGAATGACGGTATGCCACAGACTTATTAGAAGAGGATGCAAGTAAGTATTTGGCCGATTGCGGATATTCATAAATATTAATCCATACGCTTATCCTTTTTGTTTATGACAACATCCTACTATAATCCAAACGGTTGGTAACTGTCATGCCGCACCCCGATGCGCATCCGGAACGAAGACACACACGACTGCCAACGTTGCCGTACACACTGGATGCCGCATCGGGGTGCGGCATGACAGTTACCAACCGTTTGGATTGAAAGAGGATGTTTGTTATTGTATCATACACACATCCAAAAGGTTTGCGGATGAACCACCTTTTTTAGATGTCGTTGTCGTCAATAGCCGTTTTTATGTGGTAATGCTTGGAGATAAGAAAATAAATCAGTATGTTTGCAGACATGTTTACGTTTGGCTAAAAGTAAATACATGTTATGCGGTATGGAGAAACGTGAGCTGACGAGATATTGGCCGTGGGCATGGCGTATGGGATTGCTTGCCGGCGCGTTGCTGCCTTTCGTGTTAAGCGACGATTGGCTTTTCTATGCTGCGGTTGCGTTTCCTCCGGCTCTTTGGTTTTTGTGGCCGAAGCCTTCTTTTAAGGACTTGACGGCAAAAGGCCGCCGGTGGAACCGTAACGACTCCCTTTGGGATGCCGGCATAAGCGTTGTCGGTATTGCGGCGTGTTGCGTTACGGGCAACGTGAAGATGTCGTTCGCATGGGGCTTGTTTGCCGTTATGTGCATGGTGTCCGTGCTTTTGCTGAAAGTCCGCAGTCCGTATGGTAGGGAGTATGACGTTTTTCCTGACGAACGTTGTGAGGAAAAATAATCCGTATTGTCATGCAAGGTAAGCCGGAATACGTTTTTCGGAGCGCGGAAGCCAACCTTTTCGAGCAGGAAAGCCGGACGTTCCCGTCTCTTTGTCTCTTTTCTCTTGCAGCGGCATCAGGCATTTCTGTGTTTCGATGTTGAATTTTTGTTAAACATGTTCGCATTTTGTGTACGTTGTTGCCGGAATATGTAACTTTGCATTATTGTAATAATTAATACCTATATGAAGAAGCATATTGCCGCTTGCGCTTGCAAGCTTGTGAGAAATATGTCGGCACTCTTTCTCCTTTTCTCCTGCCCCGTTGTCACTGCCGGTGCCGTAGTCACGGTCGGCGAGCCGTATTCAGATAATTGTTTCATGGCCGCGTGCGCCTTTGCTGACGACGACGGCGAACGCATAGTGCCGCTGAAGATGGTCGACGTGAAGCCCGCCTACCCCGGAGGGCGCGACGCCTTGGCGCGCTACGTGCGCGAATGGTTCGCCAACGACAGCGTGGAGGGCGTTCCGCTCGACTTCTTCAAGGTGCGCATACGCTTCGTCATAGAGAAAGACGGCAGCATAACCTCGCCGCGCGTGGTCGAGGGCGCGTCGCCCGAGGTCGACAAGGCGGTGATGGCAATGATAAAGGCCATGCCGAAATGGACGCCAGGGCAGAAGGACGGCAAGGCCGTCAGGACGGGCTACGGCACGAGGCTCAGCGTGCCCGACTATTCGGGGCGCATGCAGGTGAAGCCGGCTTATCCCGGCGGACGGACGGCCCTGATGGACTATATCCATGCCGCCCTGAAGAAGACCGACGCCTCGAAGTATGACGGCGAGCAGGTTACGGTGCGCGCCCGGTTCACCGTAAAGGCCGACGGCGGCATAGCCGATGCCGGCATAATAGAGCACGGCACGGAGGAGATGGACGAGGCCGTGCTGGCCATCGTAGCCGGCATGCCGCGCTGGCGGCCGGGAACGGTGGGCGGCGAGCCTGTCGACATGGGCTTCACGCTGCCCGTGGCGTTCGGCAAGCGGACGTTCGACGGCGAGGATAACATACCGGCCGGATTCCCGGGCGGCGACGAGTTGCTGCACAAGTACATACAGGCCAAGATACGTTATCCCGAAATGTCGCACGAAATGCGCCGCAGCGGACGCGTGGTGGCGCGCTTCACCGTCGACAAGGACGGCAGCATCGTGGATCCCGTAATCGTAAGCCACGGCACCGCCGACATGGATGACGAGATATTGCGCTTCCTTAAGGGCATGCCCAAGTGGAACCCTGCGATGAGGGACGGCAAGCCGATACGCTCGCGCCAGACGTTCACGATGGACTTCAATTCGCACGAGACGGCCTTCACCAAGTATGACCCCGACCGGCGCCGCGACCGCCGTGACGACGCTGACGGCAGCGAGGCCGAAAACGTAGTTTACGTTATTGACGGCAAGGAAGTTACGGCATACGAAATCGACAATATCGACGCACGTACCATCAAGACGTTCAAGACGCTGAAGCCGCGCGAGGCCAGGAAGCTCTACGGCGACAAGGCCGCCGACGGCGCAATAGTGGTCACGACGGTGGAAGGGAAGTGACATGCGGCTGACGCTTGTGTCCGGCCGGCGGATATTTGGGACTCATTCATTGCGTTTTTACATTTAAACGGCAAATAACGAATGTTTTTGCGCTTAATTTATGTTCGTATGAAAAATAATTTGTAACTTTGCAGCCCAAAGAATTGTGCCGCCCGCGGCCGATGCGTGCAGCGTCAGTGAAGGGCAGGGGCACTCTTTTGCTGTTTCATATAATTTACGCAATGTACAGTTTAGAGCCCTTTAAGATTGATCTGAACGGTCTGAAGGAAGGCGTGACCACGTTCGGGTACGACCTTGACGACGCTTACTTCGAGGCGGTTGAAGCCCCCGAGGTGAGGCGCGGCCGTGTCCGCGTTGACCTTACGGTCAGCCGTGCCGCAAGCGTTTTCCGCCTTGACTTCCACATAGGGGGCACGGTTCACGTGCCGTGCGACCTCTGCCTTGACGACATGGAGCAGGAGGTGGCGGCAGACAACAGTCTTACGGCACGCCTTGGAGAGGAATATTCAGAAGACGACGACCTCATAACCGTCGGGCGGGACGAAGGACTGCTCGACGTTTCATGGTTCATTTACGAGTTCATAGCCCTCGGCATCCCCATTAAGCATGTGCATGCACCTGGAAAATGCAATCCTGCGATGATTAAGGTTCTCGAAGAACACTCAGCTGCCCGAAGCAGTGATGGCGGTGAAGGCGGAGCGGTGGACTCGCGTTGGAGTGAATTGGAAAAATTAAAAACAATAATTAAAGATTAAAAGAAAATGGCACATCCTAAAAGAAGACAGTCAAAGACTCGTACACGTAAAAGAAGAACTCATGATAAGGCAGTA
>CALUIJ010000015.1 GCA_944320675.1 uncultured Prevotella sp. | reverse complement strand
TGCGATCGGTTCCGCCCGAGGCGGGACCGTCGCTAAACAAGTCGTCTGAGCATGCCGCGAACGCCATCGACGCCGCAAGCACGCATATATAATAAATGTGTCGGTTGGTCTTCATATTTCTTCTTTTAAGTTGACAAGTTATCGGCAGACGAGCAGACAAGGAGATTTGCCTTGTCGCTGAAAACTTGTCACTTGTCTGCTTGTCACTCGTCTGCTTGTCTGCTAAAAAAACTATTCCGCGGTGCCTCCGTTGTCGGTGCCGTCGTCCTCCCACTGGCCTATCGTTACGTTGATGCCGTTGCTGGTCTTGCTGAGGGTTACGGTGAACTTATGGCGTTTGCCGCCGACAAAGGTGAAAGCCTTGGGCAGGTTGAAGTCGCGGCCGTCAACGGTTATGGTTACCAAATTGCCCTGGGGCACGCTTTGGGGCACAATCAAGGCCTTATACGCGCCATCGGCGTAAAGCGGCGTCACCGTAGAGGCTTCCCCCGTAGCCGTGACGGTTGCCGTGGCAAGATTCACCGCAGCATCGGTCTTTATCCCGTTTATACGAACCGAAACGTCGGCGGCGGCCAGGCTCTCTTCGGTAAAGCCGTTGCCAGGAACCAGTGTTATCGCCATCTGGCTTAAGACGTGGCGCGCCGTTATGCTTACGGCACTCTCGGTAGGTGCTATGTTCTTGGCCGAACCTATCAGCAAGTCGCTTGCCTTGTACGCAGCCTCGGTGCTTTGGTCGGCGTTCACGCTGAACGGCATGGCCGTAACGTCGCCCACCGTAGCCGTATAGGGATAATAAAGGTAGAAGTCGGCATGTGTCTTGTCGTCAAGCCAATAGACTGGTGCGTCGGGAGTCCACGTGCCGTTATAAGTGAACCGCATATTGTCAACATGGTTGCCTTGCGCCTGCAAATCTTTCTCCGACCCGTCGGCGTTGCGGTTCACGACGTATAGGCCGATCTTGTCGCCGGCCTCAAAGGCATAATCGGTTACACGGGTGTCACCGACCGTCGTGCTTATCTTTATCGGCAGCTTGGTTGCCGTTGTCGGCGGATTGGGCACTTCGGGCTGTTCGTCTCCGCCTGACGAGCACGAACAGAATGCAACAGCCACGATCAACATTGTCGCTAAATTCTTCATTTTACTCATAATCTTATAAGTTTCAAGGTTAATAAATAGGTTTATTATTTTATAAATACAGAGTGTATCTTATTTTTTTGCAAAGGTATGGAATAAAAAAATAAAAATCAAGTTCATAATGGTTCATAAATGAAAAAACTACAGAATGCCATGTGTTTCTTGTAAAATAATGTCATTATGACATAACGGAAGGTGTCGTTAACTTTAGCAAACCAGACTTGCAGACATGCGTAATTGCAACGTATGCATTGCAAAACGCCAATGTGCAAAGCAAAATCGGGCTGCCGACTGTCGGGATCACGGCCTTTTCCACTATAAAAAGCGGCCGTAAGCGGTGTGGAACACGGCCTTTTACGACACAAAACACAACCTTTTACAACGCGGAATACGGCCTTTTGCCGACACCGGCAACCACCTTCGATTGCACACACTGCCGCCAAAAGCCATAACAGACTGAATATCCGCGAATTACGATTGCCCACAAAAACGCGGCTCTCGCCGTAACAAAATGCGCATGAACCATGCCGCCGCGCAAGACGGAACATAAACAAAAAACAACTTGAAAGCATATCGGCGGAACATGCCGCAATGTGTAAACCAGGCAAGACTCCTTGCGCCGGCATGCCCCGAAGCGGCGCAATGAGCATGCCGGCGTGAGGTAAGTATGTGATTCTTAGCCGCTTTAAACTGCCAAATTAGCAAAAAAAGCAAAATAAATTTCCGTTCCTCGGCAAAAACCACTATATTTGCAAGCTCAAAAATGCGAGACGCAAGGATCGGCAATAGTAATCACACATAATATAACATGACTAAAGCGGAAATAATTGAGGAAATCGTAACATCGACAGGTATCGCCAAAAAGGATGTTTCGGCGACGGTGGAGGCGTTTATGGAAGTAATCAAGAACAGCCTGCTCGAAAGGAAGGAGAACGTGTACCTGCGCGGATTCGGCAGTTTCGTGGTGAAGCACAGGGCGAAGAAGACGGCGCGCAACATATCGAAGAACCTTACCATCGAGATTGCGGAGCACGACTTCCCGAGCTTCAAGCCGGCCAAGAGCTTCGTGGCGAAGATGAAGGGCGAATGACCCGCCCCGGCCGAGGGACGCGAGAAGTTTTTAACAAAATAATCATAATAACAATTTAAAACCAATTAGAACTATGCCAAACGGTAAGAAGAAAAAGGGCCACAAGATGGCGACACACAAGCGTAAGAAAAGATTAAGAAAGAACAGGCACAAGAGCAAGTAAGCCTGCCTGTCGGCCCGTGCCGGGAAGCGGCGGGCCGCACGAGGGCATGCCGGCATGCTCCGCTACAGGGGCTGGCGGCATGCCTTGTTCTTTTTTTGGCAATGGGATTGCGGCCTGCGCCGCGGACAAGGCGGGCCGGCGGGTCCGGACCGCGGGGCCGCAAGGCCGGCAATACCGTAATACTAAGTTGAAACGATTCGGAAATGACTAGCGAATTAGTAATTGACGCCCGACAGAAAGAAATATCGATAGCCCTGCTTGAGGACAAGAACCTCGTAGAGTATCAAACCGAGCAACGCTCGGCCTCTTTCTCCGTAGGCAACATCTACATGGCGAAGGTCAAGAAACTGATGCCTGGGCTTAACGCCTGCTTCGTCGATGTGGGATTCGAACGCGACGCTTTTCTGCATTACCTTGACTTGGGAAGTCAATTCAGCTCTTACGAAAAGTACTTGAAACAGGTACAAAGCGACAGGAAGAAACTTTATCCGTTTTCAAAGGCCTCGCGCCTGCCCGACCTTAAGAAGGACGGCAGCATACAGACGACGCTGCACGTAGGACAGGAGGTCATGGTGCAGATAGTGAAAGAGCCTATATCGACCAAGGGGCCGCGGCTGACCGGGGAACTCAGCTTCGCGGGACGCTACCTGGTCCTCATACCGTTCAACGATAAGGTTTCCGTTTCTTCTAAAATCAAAAGCGGCGAGGAGCGCGCACGGCTGAAACAACTGATAAACAGCATTAAGCCGAAGAACTTCGGCGTGATTGTGCGCACGGTGGCCGAAGGAAAACGGGTGGCCGAGCTCGACACCGAACTGAAAGTTCTCCTAAAACGTTGGGAAGACGCCGTTACCAAAGTACAGAAAACAGAAAAAAGGCCTCAATTGGTGTATGAGGAGACAAGCCGCGTGGTGGCTCTGCTGCGCGACTTGTTCAACCCGTCATACGAGAACATTTACGTAAACGACGAAGAGGTCTACAAGGAAGTGAAACACTATGTCACACTGATAGCCCCTGAAAAGGCGGGCATAGTGAAAATGTACACGGGCAACGTGCCGATCTTCGACAACTTCAACATCACGAAACAGATAAAATCGAGCTTCGGCAAAATCGTAAACTACAAGCACGGCGCCTACCTCATAATCGAGCACACCGAAGCGCTGCACGTGGTGGACGTGAACAGCGGCAACCGTACGCGCTCGGCGAACGGGCAAGAGGCCAACGCGCTCGACGTGAACCTGGGCGCCGCCGACGAATTGGCGCGGCAGTTGCGGCTGAGGGACATGGGCGGAATTATCGTCGTCGACTTTATCGACATGAATCTGGCCGAGGACCGCCAGATGCTTTACGAGCGCATGTGCAAGAACATGCAGAAAGACCGCGCAAGGCACAACATCCTGCCACTGAGCAAATTCGGGCTTATGCAGATAACGAGGCAAAGGGTGCGCCCTGCGATCGACGTAAACGTGGAAGAAACATGCCCTACATGCTTTGGAACCGGAAAAATCAAGTCAAGCATTCTTTTCGTAGACCAATTGGAGAGAAAGATTGACCGACTTGTCAACAAGATTGGCGTCAGGAAGTTTTACCTGCACGTGCATCCCTACGTGGCCGCCTACCTCAACCAAGGCTTCATCAGCCTTAAGAGGAAATGGCAGATGAAATACGGACGCGGAGTGCACGTAGTCCCTTCACAGAAGATGGCTTTCCTGCAATACGAGTTTTACGACGGCGAAAAGCATTTCATCGACATGAAGGAAGAGATCGAGACGAAATAAGAAGAAACGGGATGCGCGGCCAAGACGCATCCCGTTTCTTTATACGGCCAAGACCTAATGGCAAACGGCTAAAGGCCAATGGCAAACGGAGACTTCTGTGAAAATCAAAACCTTAAAGAAGATTGGAACCGGCAATACCGGTTGCCAATCAAGTTGGTTTTTGCGGTTTTAGTTACGCTGGTGGTTTTAACCCAAATCGGTCATTAGAGTTTGGTCTTATTATGTGTTAATGTCGAGCGGATTGCTTCCCGTTTCGTAGACGGCGTATCGGGCTACGCCGAGACGTGACGTGGAGCAAGATGCCGACAGGAACGCATAAGCAGGCCGAAGAGTATGTGAAACAAGCATTTCTTCAGGTATTACGTTCTAATGGCTGATTTGGGTTTAAAGAGGCCTCATACGGTACGGCTGGACTACCGGCCGCCGAATCCTCCACGGAATCCCCTGTCCCTGCCGGAACGCGGTCCTCCGGGGCCGGGCGGCTCGGGCTTCCGTTGGTTGCCGTTCTTGCCTCCGCCGAAGATGTTCACACGATAAACGGCGTGCAGCATGGCATAACTATTGATGCTGTTATACTGGGTGTCGCTCCTTTGCATGGCGTTAACCACACGGCTGAAGTTGCTTTGCTTATGCAGGATGTCGTAAAACTGCAACGATACGGTAAGGGCGTTACCCTTCAAGAAACTTTGGCTCAGCTGCAGGTTCCAAATCAGTTCGTTGGTGTTCATCGAGCTGTCGTTGAATCCCCGGCGGCTGTTCTGGTGCACGTCCGTAGCCAGGCTTGTCCCCCAAGGCATATAAATAGTGGCATAACCGCCGTAAGAGAACTGCCACGTATCAAGATTGCTCTGGCTTTGAAGCAGGTTGCGCGTATGCGTATAATTCACCGAACCGTCCAACGACACTTCGAGCCAACTGTTACGGAAACTTGCCGTAAGCTGCTCGCTCATCTGTGTAGTCTTCGTCGTATTTTTCTGTGAACCGGCATTCCGGTCAAGCGACAAGTAACCTACATAATTATTATACCTGACATTAGTGAACGTACTGACCGTCCAATAGCCAACGGAGTCGAGAGCCGTATTGAACATGAACGCTCCTGAGGCATTCCAGTTTCCGTTTATGTTCTCGGGTCTTGTCGTGCGTCCGCCCGTCCGCTCGTCATAAGTAACCATGTTGCTTATGCTGTTACGGGTGTTGCTGTAGTTCAGGTGGGCCATTATCGCCCGTTGGCGCTCTTGTATGTAATTATTGTAAAACAGCCTGAACGTATTCGTGAACGACGGTTTCAGGCCTGGGTTGCCCATCGTGACGTTGAGCGGGTCGCTGTCGTCAACAATGTCAAGAAGGTCGGTCATGCTTGGCTGCGACGTCGTTCCGCGGTAATTTATGCGCAAGTTGCTCAGTTTGGAGAACCTGTACCTGAAGTCAAGCGTCGGCGTTACGTTCACCACATTCCTTACCGTATCCGTATGCACGCCTTGATAGCTCTGGATGAACCGCGTCTTTTGCGGTTGCACCATCACGCCGGCATTGAGGTTGAACTTCGCCCTGATGACACGGAGCATCACCTGGATGTCATGGATGTAATTCTTATACTCCGAATAACGGCTGAGGTCTTTGTCGAGATAATCGCCGAGAGGATTGTCCAAACGTGCGAAATAATTGTCCCAACCGCGGTAGTCGACGGGCACGCCTTCGAAAAACGTCTCGCCGAGATTGCTGAAATCGTAGGTGGAACGTTCGCTCTTGTTATACTTATAATTAAACTTGTAGCTGAACTGTAGGAACATAGCCTTGAAGATCGGTTCGCTGTAAGTGAACTGCAAACTATAATTCAGAGTCTTCGTAGGAGTAGTATTAAACCTGTTCGTCTGGTAAGTCGAATCATTGCCAAGAACGTCTTTCACCTGGTACAGATGCACGTCGGACGTACTAAGATTCTTGCTTCCGCTTTCACCGTAACTGACGTCCGTCCGTATCGTGGCGTTGCGTCCTTTGCCGTTCAGTTTACGGTTAAACTGCAGCATGCCGCCTACCGACTTGCTGTCGGAGTATGTTATGGAATTGTTAGACCTCGTGTTAACCATAAGCCCGTCGCCGGCCAAACGTCCTATCGACTCAACCGAAAGGGGATCGGCAACATACAGATACGGATCGTCGTTATACGACGCGCTCGTACTCGTAGACTTTCCGTCGCTCGTCGAATAGCTGAAATTCGGACGGAACATGATGTTCGTCATAGTGTCGGGCTTCCATTCAAGGCGCATACGCGCGTTCCAGCCGTCAGATCGCGTACGGCTTTGGCTCAAGCTGTTGGAAAAAGAACCGACCGTACTCACAAAGTTCTCAGAAGCCTGTTCCGTACGCACGTTACCGTTAGAATGGTTCCATCTTACGCTCCCGTCCATCTTGAACTTGTCGCTTGTTTCCATGTTGAAGTTAGCTCCGATCATTTTCGACGAGTTCAATCCTTGGCGGCCGCCGCCGAAGCGTCCGCCTCCACCGCCGCCGGGAAATCCACGGTCGTTCACATTGTTGGCGTTGCCCATCAGCATCACCCTCGTCTTATCTTTGAACATGGCACCCATCAAACGTTCCGAATAACGGCTGTGCGTACCGACGGAAGCGTCGGCGTTACCGAAGAAGCCCTTGTTCATGCCTTTCTTTATACCGAAATCGAGCACGGTCTGTTCCTCCCCGTCGTCTATGCCCGTCACTTTGGCAAGGTCGCTCTTCTCGTCATAAGCCTTTATCTTGTCGATTATCGACGTTGGAAGGTTTTTCAAGGCTGTCTTCGTGTCGCCAGTCATAAACTCCTTGCCGTCCACAAGCACCTTTTTCACCTCCTTGCCGTTGATGGTCACATTTCCATCGTCGTCGACCTGCGCGCCGGGAATGCGCTTTACAAGCTCCTCGACGACAGAACCTTCAGGCGTCCTGTATGCCGAAGCGTTATAAACAAAGGTATCCTCCCTTACCGTCACGCGCGCGGCCTGCCCCACCACCGTAGCACCTTTCAGCATTATGGCGTCGGCGCCGAAAGTTATGTTGCCGAGAGCAACGGCGTCCTTGCCCGTAACCTTCACGTTCTTGGCTAGAGTGGTGTAGCCTACGCTCGTAAACTTCAATATGTACGACCCGGGGGCAGGCGCATTTATCGAAAAGTTTCCTTTATCATCACTCAAAACGCCGTTAACATAAGTGCTGTCCGACTTCAGCAGCTGCACCGTGACAAGCATCACTCCCTCTTTCGTGTCACGGTCTACAAGCGTGCCTGATATCTTCAAGTTTTGCGCATAAGCCGAAACAACGGCCATGAGCACAAAACAAGCCATAAGAAATACCTTCTTCATTTCAACGTGATTATCTTGATTTTACCCTTTTAGACGGATTTTTGCTTTTGCGGTTTAATCGCCATAATGCTAAAAAAGTCGGAAAAAATAATTTAATCGACAAAAATGATTATTTTTGCACCCGAAATAATAACGTTATGAAAATGAAACAAAGTATTATCATATCCAAATGTCTTGAAAGCGAACTGGAGGAAGCCGTAACCGGACTAAAGCCCGACAAACTGTTCGTCATCGCCGACGAAACGACAAAAGAACTGTGTTACACGCAAATCAAAGGCTTCAAATGCCTTGACAGGGCCGAACTCATCACAATAAAACCGACCGACGGGCACAAGAACCTCGACACGCTCGCCTGTGTATGGAAAGGCCTCGGCGACAACGGAGCAACGCGACACTCATGCATAATAAACCTCGGCGGAGGGATGGTGACCGACCTTGGAGGTTTCGCAGCCTCGACGTTCAAGCGCGGCATAAGCTTCATCAACATCCCGACCACGCTGCTGGCAATGGTCGACGCGTCGGTAGGCGGCAAAACGGGAATAAACTTCAACGGACTGAAAAACGAAATCGGGGTGTTCAACGATGCCCAGGCCGTAATCATTGACACACGGTTTCTGAAGACTCTCGACAGGGAAAACATTTGTTCGGGCTACGCAGAGATGCTGAAGCACGGCCTTATCAGCGACGAAGCCACATGGGCCGGACTCATCGGGTTTGACATCGTTGAGCCTGACCTTAATGTGTTGCAAAGCATGGTGGCCGACAGCATCAACGTGAAAGAACGCATCGTAGAGAAAGACCCGTTAGAGACAGGACTGAGAAAAGCCTTGAACCTAGGGCACACCGTAGGCCACGCGCTCGAAGCCTTCGCCTTGAAAAGCGGAAAGCCGATACTGCACGGTTACGCCGTAGCGTTCGGACTGGTATGCGAGCTTTACCTCAGCTGCGCGAAAACAGGATTCCCTACGCAAAAAATGCGCCAGACCGTCAACTACATAAAAGAAAACTACGGACGTTTCATATTCACGTGCAAAGACTACGGCACATTGATAGAACTAATGAAACACGACAAGAAAAACACCGCCGGAGAGATTAACCTCACACTGCTCGGCGACATAGGCGACATTAGAATCAACCAAACGGCAACCAAGGAAGAACTGGCCGAGGCGCTCGATTTCCTGCGTGAAGGCTGATTCTGTCGGTAAGGCACGTAACAACCTGACTGACAATATATTGCAGAAGACGGCAAACGGCGGTGCGAAACATGGTCTTTCACACCGCCGTTTGCCGTCTTTTGCAACATAAAACGATACCTTTCACAACATAACCTATATTCTCCCTTATACGACTACAAAGCAGACAATGACTAACTCTTACAGACCCTTATATGTGGAACCTATGCTTACGCTTCGCCCTCTTAGGCGTGAAAGGGCTGCCTGGGTCAACTGGAGCCTGCCCGGATGGAATCGTAACGGTGTTGCCCGAATAAGGTACACCGCGGTATTGGGCGTAACGCTGCCTTATGCGGTCTACGTAACCAACCGTCTCCGAACCGCGCATGTACCCATGACTGACCACAGGGTCGTTGTAAAAAGCCGGGGTCTCAAGGCCGAGCACATACGGAGCCACCTCCTTCCAACGATGCGGACTCTTACCATGCTTGCGCGCAAGAGCCATGGCGTCGCGGATATGGTGATAGCCGCCATTGTAAGCCGCGAGCACGAACAGGCGCCGCTCTTCAGCCCCCGGCACGTCGGCGAACAGCTTAGACAAACGGGCTATGTAACGCGCGGCGGCGTGTATGTTCTGCTCAGGGTCGTAAATGGCTGAGCGGGAGAGTCCCAATTGGTCGGCCGTGGCCGGCATTATCTGCATCAAGCCGCAAGCACCCGCCCATGACCGCGCACGCGGATCGAAACACGACTCTTGGTAGCACTGCGCCGCCATAAGGCGCCAGTCCCAGCGGGCCGTCGGGGCATATTTCTTAAAAAGATGGTCGTAAGAAGAAATAACTCCGCGCCCCCTGTCAAGGAACGGGGCGTAAACGTGTCTCCTGACAGCACCTGACGCGAATGCCAAACGCTGTTCGGCGGCAACCTCGGCAAACAGCGGCGGGGTAAACCAAGCGTCAAGGCTGTCGGCCAGTTCGTGATTGCCCTTCGCTACGGCCCACTGGGTTCCAAGCGAATCTACGCCGGCACCGCAATAAATCAAGCCGTCCGACGACTTAAGCTGCTTCTTCGGAAGCTGAAAGGCAATTATGTCGCCGTCGCCGGCCGACAGGCGGCTGAGCATCTCGGCCGTGTCACGGCAAAGCTCGACGCGCAACGACACGCCCAACCTACGGGCGAAGCGCTCGCACAACAGGTATTGCGTGCCCATCCCACGCCCGTGATAGTCATAATAAGTATCGGGGCCTGTCATCGTAAGGGCTATGAGTTCACCACCTGACACAATGTCGCCCACGGTGAAACGCCCTTCAGGCTCCGTGCCGCCCGTGGACACTTCGCCCCATGGCGTTACTATCTTTTCCTCGTCCTTATTGTCGCCGCCCGAGCACGACGACATTGCAAGAAACGAAAAACAAACATACATGAACATGATTAGTCGGCTTGCAAACCGATCGCAAGCCAAGCTTTTGATAAGCGCAGACACCTTATCCCCGACCATCTTACGCAAGCACGCCATTTCCTGGCTTACACGGCATATTCCTATAACCTGACCGTCAGCCAACATGCATGGCTTGCCATTCAACAACTTGTCAGTTTCCAACTCGTTATATACTTTCCTATGTTATTTTGGGTACAAAAGTACAACATTTCTTGCAAATATGCTTAAAAAAGATTACTTTTGCCAAACATTTTTCAACAACTTTAAAAATAAGACATGTTACGCTTAGCTGTTCAATCCAAAGGACGCCTGTTTGACGACACAATGAAACTGCTCGAGGAGGCGGACATTAAGATAAGCCGCGGCAAACGCTCGCTGCTTGTCAAGGCGGCCAACTTCCCGCTCGAAGTGATTTACCTGCGTGACGACGACATTCCGCACAGCGTGGCTACGGGAGTCGCAGACATCGGCATCGTGGGCGAAAACGAACTGGCCGAACGGCACGAGGCGGCCGACATTGCAGCACGCCTTGGATTCAGTAAGTGCAGGTTGTCATTGGCCGTACCGGCAGGAGCTGACTATAAAGGCCCTGAATGGCTCGACGGAAAGAGAATAGCCACGTCTTACCCTAACATATTGCAACGCTACATCGACGGCATCCGCGCCAAGGCCGAAATATACGTGATAACAGGAAGCGTAGAGATAAGCCCCGGCATAGGTTTGGCCGACGCGATATTCGACATTGTAAGCAGCGGGTCGACCTTGGTAAGCAACAACCTGAAAGAAGTGGAAACGGTGATGGAAAGCGAAGCCGTGCTTATTGCCAACCGTAAACTGGACCAGGCAAAACGCAAGACATTGGCCGACTTGCTATTCAGAATCAACGCCGTACGCGACGCCGAAGGGAAAAAGTATGTCAGGATGAACGCCCCCAAAGACAAGCTCGACCAGATAATAAGCGTCTTGCCGGGACTGAAAAGTCCTACGGTCATACCGTTGGCCGACAAAGAATGGTGCTGCGTGCACACCGTGCTTGACGAAGACCGCTTTTGGGAAATAATAGGCAAACTGAAAGAGATGGGTGCGCAAGGAATACTTGTTACGCCGATAGAAAAGATGATAATGTGAACAGCATAAGGAAACTTGGAATGGGGAATTAATGAAATCATCCAATACCCATATAAGAATAAACCCTTACCGCTTATGAAAAGATACATGTACCCGCAGCGCGGCGAATGGTGCGAAATAACAAGGCGGCCACGCATAGAGACAAAAAGCCTGGAAGCAACGGTAAAAGCAATCCTCGACGACGTGAAAGAGCGTGGCGACGAGGCCGTAATTGATTATGAAGCACGGTTCGACCACGCCTCGATCACCACCCTTGCCGTAAGTACCCGGGAAATCGACGAGGCTTACGAGGCGGTCCCCAAAGAGCTTATCGACGCCATGGTCTTGGCATACGGGAATATCAGCAAATTCCATTCCGCCCAGCAGGCGGAAGTAAAAAAAGTTGAGACAAGCCCGGGAGTTACATGTTGGCAGAGGAGCGTAGCAATAGAGAAGGTCGGACTATACATACCCGGAGGTACGGCGCCGCTGTTCAGCACGGTGCTGATGCTGGCCGCGCCGGCCAAGATCGCAGGATGCGGCGAAATAATATTATGCACGCCTCCCGCCCCTGACGGAAGCGTGAACCCGGCAATACTCGCTGCAGCCAAGATTGCAGGAGTTGACAAAGTTTTCAAGGCAGGCGGAGTGCAGGCTGTCGGGGCTATGGCTTACGGCACAGGGAGCATACCCAAGGTTTATAAGATATTCGGCCCGGGTAACCAATATGTAATGGCCGCCAAACAAATCGTATCGCTGCACGACGTTGCAATAGACATGCCTGCCGGTCCGTCTGAAGTCTGCGTAATAGCCGACGAGACAAGCAATCCTGAATATGTAGCCGCCGACCTCTTGTCGCAAGCTGAACACGGTTCCGACTCGCAAGTATTGCTGATAACCACGTCGGAGGCGCAGGCGGACATGGTGGAGCGGGAAATAAACGCACAACTCGACAGACTTCCACGCAAGGACATTGCCGCCAAGGCTCTTGACAACAGCAAACTGGTAGTAATCAAAGACAAGCGTGAAGCCATGGACCTTAGCAACATGTACGCGCCTGAACACCTGATAATATCCACTGCCGACTGTGAAGAACTGGCCCGGATGGTGGTCAACGCCGGAAGCGTGTTCATAGGCCGATACGCATGCGAAAGCGCGGGCGATTATGCCAGCGGCACTAACCACACACTGCCTACCCACGGATACGCAAAAGCATACAACGGGGTGAATCTTGACAGCTTCTGCCGCAAGATAACATTCCAGACAATCACAGGCGAAGGCGTCAGAAACATAGGTAAGGCGGTGGAAATCATGGCCGAATGCGAACAATTGGAAGCGCATAAGAACGCCATGGCCTTAAGAAGAAAAGACATTGAAACAAATTTGCAATAAGAAACAATACCGACATAATGAAGCCATTGATTGAACTGACGCGTGAAAACATCTGGAAACTAAAGCCTTACAGCAGTGCAAGAGACGAGTACGGCGAAGGCGGTGCGAAAGTGTTCCTCGACGCAAACGAAAACCCGTACAATTCGCCATACAACCGATATCCTGATCCTGCACAACGAAAGCTTAAAGCGGCACTCGCCAAAGTGAAAGGCGTAAAGGAAGAACAGATATTCCTTGGCAACGGTTCGGACGAAGCCATCGACATGGCATACAGGTGCTTCACACGCCCCGGAACGGACAATGTTGTGGCAATCGAACCGACGTATGGAATGTATAAGGTCTGCGCTGACATCAACGACGTGGAATACCGCAAGGTATTGCTTGACGAAAAATTCCAGGTTACGGCAGACAGGCTGCTGGACGCTTGCGACGGCAAGACAAAACTGATATGGATATGCTCGCCCAACAATCCCACCGGCAACAACATCAACAGGGACGAAATAGTAAAGACAATTACAGGCTTCGAAGGCATCGTAATCGTAGACGAAGCTTACTCGGACTTTTCTAAAGAAAGACCATTCAGGCTCGATATCGACAAATATCCGAACCTGATCGTGCTTAACACTTTCAGTAAGGCATGGGGGTGCGCCGCAATACGTCTTGGAATGGCATTCGCAAGAAAAGAGATCGTCGACATATTTAATAAGGTGAAATACCCATACAACGTCAACGGCCTTACGCAACGACAGGCGTTGGAAATGCTGAAAGAACCTTACGAGATTGATAAATGGGTGAAAATAATATTGCTCGAAAGGAGCAGAATGGTCGAAGCCGTCGGCATGCTCGGCTTCTGTAAAACGATATACCGGACGGACTCGAACTTCATACTCGTAAAAGTGGACGACGCACAAAAAATATACAACTACCTGAAAGACAAAGGCATAATCGTAAGAAACCGTACAACGGTAAGCCTGTGCGGCGACTGCCTGCGCATAACCATTGGAAGCAAAGGCGAAAACAACGAACTGCTTTCCGCCCTGCGCCAATACTGAAACGCACGGCAAGGCCTTTCATAAGCTTGTACTTTAAAACTGTAAACGGACAATGAGAATAGACATTATTACGGTATTACCGGAAATGATTGAAGGATTCGTACACGAATCAATACTCGCAAGAGCCCAGAAAAAAGGTCTTGCCGAAATCCATCTGCACAACCTCAGGGACTACTCTGTCGACAAGTGGCGCAGAGTCGACGATTATCCATACGGCGGTTTTGCGGGAATGGTGATGCAATGCGAACCCATTGACAGGGCCATATCGGCACTTAAGGCTGAAAGGGAATATGACGAAGTTATCTACACGTCGCCCGACGGCGAGCGTTTCAACCAACACATAGCCAACGACCTTTCGCTTAAAGGCAATCTCATAATATTATGCGGACACTATAAAGGCATCGACCAACGCATACGCGACC
>CALUIJ010000014.1 GCA_944320675.1 uncultured Prevotella sp. | reverse complement strand
ACTACTGGGAGGGCCTTAAGGTGGTGCCGATAGTCATGGCGGCGGAGATCATGATGGGCGTTTACTTCAACCTGTCGTTCTGGTACAAGCTCATCGACAAGACCATCTGGGGCGCCTGGTTCTCGGGGGCGGGCTGCCTGGTGCTCGTCGCCGTCAACGTCGTGTTCGTCCCCCGCTACGGCTACATGGCCTGCGCGTGGGCCGGCTTCGCAGGTTACGCTACGGCGATGCTGCTCTCTTACATCGCCGGACAGAAGCACTACCCGATCAACTACCCCGTGCGTGGAATCATGCTCTACGTTGCCGTCGCCCTTGCGCTGTTCGCCGGCATGACGTTTGCCAACCGGCTGCTGCCCGTATGGGCCGCGCTCGGGGTGAACACGCTGCTCATCCTGCTTTTCGCCGCACTGATAGTGAAGCGCGACTTCCCGCTGCGGCAACTTCCCCTAATAGGCAAGTACTTCAAATAAACAATATTCATAATATTAAACCAAACAGTAATGAAAAAGTTATCAATGTTTATCCTGGGTCTGTTCGCCCTTTTGCCGGTCAAGGCCGACGAAGGCATGTGGACCCTGTACAACCTGCCACAGGCGGTGTACGACCAGATGAAAGCCTACGGCTACAGTCTTCCTTACGAGAGCCTTTACTCCTCAGACGATGCCGTCAAGGGCTCGGTGGTGCTCTTCGGAGGCTTCTGCTCGGGCGTGGTGGTGTCGCCCGACGGCCTCGTGTTCACCAACCACCACTGCGGTTTCGAGGCCATCCGCAGCCATTCTACCGTAGAGCACGACTACATGCTCAACGGATTCTACGCCAAGAGCTTCAAGGAGGAGCTGCCCAACGAGAACCTCTTCGTCAGTTTCATGATTGAGCAGCAGGACGTTACGGCGCGCCTGCAGGCTATGGGCATCGACTCTAAGACTCCCGAAGAGCAGTCGGCGCTCATCGACTCGCTGGCTACGCTGATGACCGACTCGGTTAAGAAGATAGAGAAGACCTACCACGTAGAGATAGACCCGTACTACGAGGGCAACCAGTATTTCGCCACCACGTACCAGCTTTTCCCCGACGTGCGCTTGGTTTTCACCGTGCCTAAGTCGATGGGTAAGTTCGGCGGCGAGACCGACAACTGGATGTGGCCGCGCCAGACGTGCGACTTCAGCGTGTTCCGCATATACGCCGACCCGAAGACAAACGCCCCGGCGGAGTACTCCGAGCAGAACGTGCCCTACCGTCCGAAGAAATGGGCGCCCGTGTCTTTGCAGGGTTACAAGGACGGCGACTTCGCCATGACCATCGGTTACCCGGGTAGCACGGAGCGTTACCTCTCTTCTTACGGCATAAAGGAGATGCGCGACGCAGGCAACGCCACGCGGGCGCAGGTGCGCGGCCTAAAGCAGGACATCATGCAGCGCCACATGCGCGCCGACGAAGCCGTGCGCATAAAGTACGACTCGAAGTACGCCCAGAGCGCCAACTATTGGAAAAACTCCATCGGAATGAACAAGTGCATCGACTCTATCGGCATCATCGAGCAGAAGCAGGCCTACGAGCTGCGCCTGCGCCACTGGCAGCAGGAGACGGGCTACCTTAAGGGCAAGCTCGACTTCGACCTCATGGCGAAGCTCTACGGCGAGCGTTTCGAGCGCATGAGGGCGTTCTATTATTGGAGCGAGACGTTCCGCGGCACGAGCGAGCTCGTCACCCGCGCCATGCGCGCCGGCAACGGAATGGAGGTGAAGGGCTCGGAGAAGGACCCGAAGAAGCAGTACATCGAGTTCGAGGACAACAGCGACACGTGGGACGAGGCGCTCGACAAGGAGGTGCTCGCAGCCCTGCTTAAGAACTACCGCGAGCACGTTTCTAAGGAATACCTGCCGTCGATCTACAAGACCATCGACGACGACTTCGGCGGCGACTGCGCTGCTTACGTCGACCGTCTGTACAAGAAGTCAGTACTGATGAAGAACGGCAAGAAGCTTTACTTCAACAAGAAGAGCTTCAACGAGGACCTCGGCGTGCAGCTCGGGCTTAGCCTCGTAGACTACCTGGCCGGGCAGCGCGAGAAGCTCGGGCCGCTTAGCGACTCGATCGACCTGCAGGAGAAGTACTTCTGCGCGGCCCGTCTGCGCATGGAGCAGGACCTTCCCCATTACAGCGACGCCAACATGACGATGCGCCTGAGCTACGGCCGCGTGGGCGGATTCACCATGAACGGCTCGCCCTCGGGCTATTACACTACGGCCGGGAGCATCGTAGAGAAGATGAAGCAGGCCGACCAGAACCACGAATACTTCGCCGAGCCGATAATGCACGAGCTGCTCTCGGCCACCGACTTCGGCAAGTACCAGGACAAGACCACCGGCAAGATGCAGCTCTGCTTCCTGACGAACAACGACATAACGGGCGGCAACAGCGGCTCGCCGATGTTCAACGGCAAGGGCGAGCTCATAGGACTGGCCTTCGACGGCAACTGGGACAGCCTCTCGAGCGACATCTACTTCGAGAAGAACCTGGCACGTTGCATCGGCGTAGACATACGCTACGTGCTCTTCATGATGGACAAGTGGGGCCACGCCGACCGCCTCTTGAAGGAGATCAACGCAAAGTAAGCGGTTTTGAAAAGCCTTGTAAATGCAGCGAGCCGTTGCCGGAATCCCGGCAACGGCTCGCTTTTTCACGTTAGTATGTTATGAAAACCAAATCAGAGTGAAGCTTCACAGCTTCTTGTAATTGTTTTATTAAACACTGTTTTATAGAGAAAGCATAGAAAAATTCCTTATTTCATCGCGTCCGTGGCCTGCGGAAGCTTCTTCAGCGTGTCGGCCTTCGCCGTGTCGCCCAGCGCCACCGAGGGGCCTTCGTGCGCCTTTTCATACACCGCCACGCCCGTTTCGGGCTTGCCGCCGCCCTTGAAAGCCACTTGTGCGGCGTTGCCCAATGTGAGGAATATGGCCACCACGGCGGCAGCCTTGAACAGCGGCATGAACTTTTGCGCCAGGCTTGCCTTGCGCGCCCTTGCCGGCTCTTCCCCGCCTACGAGGGCCGCCATCCTTGCGTCGAACCCGGTGCCGAGCACGTCGTCCTTGGTCTCCGCCTGCTCGTAGACGAACAGGTCTTTATATTTCATGAGACCCGCCGGAACGTCCTTCTGGCTGAAGAACGCGCGCAGGATTTGCTCCTCTTCGAGCGAAGTCTCGCAGTTCCAGTAGCGTTCCAACAGCTGTTCGATGTATTTATAGTCCATATCTGTCGATTTCGTTGTACTTTTGTTTCACCGCCTGGCGTGCGCGGAAGATGTTCACTTTCACCTGTTCCTCGCTTATTCCCATCGCGGCGGCTATTTCCTTGTAGCTTTTGCCCTCGAAGTCGCGCAGCTGCATGCAGCTTCTTTGTTTCTCGGGTAGCGAGTCTACGATGCGCCTCACCTGCTCAACCCTGTCCCTTTGCGCCGCACGCTCGTAGGGGTCGCGCCCCGTGTCGGCCGATTCGGCTTCGTCGCCGCTTATCGGGCGGTTGTCGCCGCCGGCCTTTTTCGCCTTGTCGAGCGAGAGGTTGCGGCATACGGCCAGGCTGTAGGCCTCTATCGAGTCGATGGCATGCCAATCGTCGCGCCTGTTCCAGACTTTTAGCAGCGTGTCTTGCACTACGTCCTCGGCGTCTTCGCGGCTGAGGGTTATTCTCAGCGCTAAGCGGTAGAGAATGTTTTTCAGCGGCAACACGTCGCTGCGGAAACTGATATTTTTCATCTGTCTCTATTTGAATGACGATTCAGCGGTTGGAAAGTTACGGGAATATCCGGGAATTTTCTCGGTTTAACAGTATTTAAGACAATGCGGTCCGTCCAATAAGGCCGATTAGGCTAAGGTACGGCTGCGCCTTGGCTTGGAGTCCGTCCTTTTGCTTTTTATAACAGCCTGACTGTCAGAGGGTTTGTAAAAGGCCGTCTTTTGCCTTGTAAAATGCGGCCTTTCGTGCGGCAAAAGACGGTCTTCCGCTTTGCGGTTTGCCGCCTCTTGCCTGACGAAAGGTGTGTGCCGTTACTCCGCTGCGCTTTGCCTATGGATTGTTCCGGCGGATCCGTTCTTGCCTCAGGGCACTATCATCGTGCCGTGGCGTCCGTCGATGGCCGTTGCGAGGGTGATGTTCACCCGGCTTACGCCTGCCGCGATGGCGTTGAAGGCGTTCTCCAGTTTGGGCAGCATGCCGCCCGCTACGGTGCCGTCGGCGGCGAGCCGCTCGAAGTCGGCGCGCGTTATGATGGGTATCACGCTGTCGTCGTCGCCGGGGTCGGCCAGCACGCCTTTCTTCTCGAAGCAGAACATCAGCGTAACGTCGTACCGTCCGGCCATCGCCTTTGCCGTCTCGGCGGCTATCGTGTCGGCGTTGGTGTTGAGCATGCAGCCCCGTCCGTCGTGCGTCAGGGGTGCCATTACGGGCGTTACGCCGGCCTCTACGAGGCGCGCCAGCATGCCGCCGTCGACGCGCTCTACGTCGCCCACGAAGCCGTAGTCTACGTCACTGACGGGCCGTTTGTGCGAGCGTACCACGTCGCCGTCGGCCCCGGTCAGCCCGATGGCGTCTACGCCGCGGGCCTGCAGGCGCGCCACGATGTCCTTGTTCACCAGTCCGCCGTAGACCATCGTCACCACTTCGAGCGTGTCGCGGTCGGTTACGCGCCGTCCGTTTACCATGCGGCTCTCTATGCCGAGGCGTCGGGCCACGGCCGTCGCGCGGCGGCCGCCGCCGTGTACGAGCACCTTGCGCCCCTCGATGGCCGCGAAGCCGGCCAGTAGGCGGTCGAGCGCGGCCTCGTCTTCAACCACGGCCCCGCCCACCTTCACTATTGTAAGAGGAAGTTTCATTGAGTTTTTGTTTTATTATTTAAAAGGAGTTAAGACGGGCGCTTGGATGGCATTTGCGCCGTATCGGCCTAATTAGGCCGGTTAGCCATATAAGCCTGTCCCCAAGTTTTGCCGCACCTGTTTTAACTCCTGTGTATGTTGTTGCTCGGCGTTTACTCAAGATAAGTGTATCCGTAGAGGCCCGAGCGGTAGTTGGAGAGGAACTCCTTGCCCTCCTCAAGCGAGATCTTGCCCTGCTTCACGCTCTTGGCCACCCACACTTCGAGCTGTCGCACGAGCTTCTTTGGGTTGTACTGCACGTATTCGAGCACCTCCTCGACGGTCTCGCCGTCGAATATCTGGTCGATGTGGTACTTGCCGTCCTTCACCGTTATGTGCGCCGCGTTGGTGTCGCCGAAGAGGTTGTGCATGTCGCCCAGTATCTCCTGGTATGCCCCTACGAGGAACACGCCGAGGTAGTAAGGCTCGTTCTTGCGCA
>CALUIJ010000013.1 GCA_944320675.1 uncultured Prevotella sp. | reverse complement strand
GGTCGTTGGGATTCAGTCCGGCAGCTATCTCCCAGTCGTCGGGCATGCCGTCGCCGTCGGTGTCAACGCGCGGTTCGCCCTTGTACTCGGGGTATCCGCCCATCTGGCGCGGGTCGGTTATGATGCCCTTCTTGTAAGAGTCCTTAGGCAGTCGGCGGTACTTGAAGAGGCCTTCCTCGTTCTTCGAGCGGTCGCGCATGCCCCAGTGGTCGCCGTAGGGGTTGTCCTTGGGCAGCTTGTCAACGTAGTAAGCCTTGCCCGTGCGCACCTCTTCGATGATCCTTTGGTCAACGATGTCGCGGGTGGGGAGCATAGCGCCCACGTTCTCGAGCACGTAGTCGAAAGTCTTGTCAGAGGGAAGTATCGTCATGTGGGGCATCTCGAACGGCTCGTTGCTCTTCATGAGGGCCTTCTCGTCCTCGCTGATGGCACCGTCCTTGTCGGCTATCTGTATGCCGCCGTCCCAGTTGTCCTTAGTCACGCGCTCGTTGCCCTCCATGATGTTGCCCTGCGCGAACACGCGGCCGTACTGGGCGTAGGGGAACAGCTTCTGGCTGCGGCTCTCCGACTTGACGATGCGGTAGCCCACGGGCGAGTCTTTCGGGGTCAAAGGTCCGGGCTTGTAGTAATTGTTGATGAAGTTGCTCATCGTCGAGAACTCGCCTCCGTCGGCCGTGCGGTGAACCCAGTTGTAGATGACGTTGTTTACGAAGTTGAACACTCCGCCCCACCCTATCGACGGGTTGCGGCCGGTGTTGTCGGCCCAGAGGTTGCGCATGAACGATGTGTTCTCGCCGCCGATGGTAGAGCCGAAGGCGTGGTTGTACGTGTCGAGGCCCTTGGCCGAGATTGTGTTCTGTATGGTTACGTTAACGGTAGGCTCCTTGCGCGAGGGCTTGCCGTCGCCCATGTCGAACATGTGGCGGTAGAAGGATATGTTCTCATCCAAGCCCCACTCGCACGAGCAGTGGTCTATCATGATGTTGCCCACGGGGTTGCCGCCGAACGAGTCCTCGCGGTACCATACGTTGGTCGAGCCGCGGCGGAAGCGCATGTGGCGCACGATTACGTCGTGCGTGTTCACCTGGAACGACTGTCCGGCTATGCAAACGCCGTCGCCCGGGGCCGTCTGTCCGGCTATCGTAACGTAGGGAGCGCGCAGTATGATGGGCGTCTCGAGCCAGATTATGCCCGACACGTTGAACACGATGATGCGCGCGCCGCCCTGCTCGCACGCCCAGCGGAACGAGCCGGGGCCCGAGTCGTTGAGGTTGGTCACTACGAGCACCTTGCCGCCGCGGCCTCCCTGCGTGTACATGCCGCCGCCCTCGGCGCCGGGGAATGCGGGTATCTTGGCCTGCTTGAGGTCATACGGGCGCCATGCCCATGGCACGTAGGGACGGCCTTCCATGGCCTCCTTCTTAACGATTGGGAACGCTACCGCCCACGCAGAGTCCGAATGAGCCGTCCAAACCTTCGTCAGCGAGTCGATCTTGGCCTTGCCCTCGGGCGTAAGCTCGGGGTACTGCGCCATTGCAGACTGCGACCCTATGCCTATGGCCAAGGCCGCAATTGCCAAAGTTTTCTTGTTCATGATTATGCTGATTAAAATTTAATAGATTACGTTATTTTGCCTATATGACGGATTGAGTGTAAAAAAGTAATAACGGTTTAACATTATTTTTTATAGAATTAAATAATTTTGCGCAAGGGCTTACCTGACTGGTTAGGGCCATCAGCCCAACCTGTCCGACAAGCCCAGCCGGCCCCGGCGCAACATCCTGAAAGCCAACATGTTGCCGAAGACCGTCTTTCAGCCTGCGGAAAGCATCCGATTGCCTTGCCGGAGACGGCCTCCGGCAAGGCCGTTTGTCTTTAACTTCTTTAACTCCTTTAACTTCTCCAACTTCGTGAAAAGAATTACCTTTGCACGTTGAAACAAGGAACATAAACGTTTATTCTAAGATATGTCATTAAAATGTGGTATCGTGGGGTTGCCCAACGTGGGCAAGTCCACCCTTTTCAACTGCCTGTCGAGCGCGAAGGCGCAGGCGGCAAACTTCCCTTTCTGCACCATCGAGCCTAACATGGGCATGATAACCGTGCCCGACGAGCGGCTTACGCGCCTGGCCGAGATAGTACACCCGGGGCGCATCGTGCCGGCCACGTGCGAGATAGTAGACATAGCCGGATTAGTGAAGGGCGCCTCGAAGGGCGAGGGACTGGGCAACAAGTTCCTCGGCAACATACGCGAGACCGACGCCATAATACACGTACTGCGCTGCTTCGACGACGACAACATAACGCACGTTGACGGCTCGATAGACCCCGTGCGCGACAAGGAGATAATCGAGACCGAGCTGCAGCTTAAGGCCCTCGAGACAATAGAGGGCCGCCTGGCCAAGCAGCAGAAGGTGGCCGCGGCCGGCAACAAGGAGGCCAAGGTGGAGGTCGGCGTGCTCCAGGCTTACAAGGAGGTGCTGGAGCAGGGCCGTAACGCTCGCGTGGTAAGCTTCGAGAGCAAGGAGGAGCAGGAGGCGGCGCGCAACCTGTTCCTGCTGACGGCCAAGCCCGTGCTCTACGTGTGCAACGTCGACGAGGCTTCGGCCAAGACGGGCAACGACTACAGCCGCCGCATAGAGCGGATAGCCGCCGAGGAGGGCGCCGAGGCCATGGTGATAGCCGCCAAGACCGAGGAGGACATAGCCGGCTTCGAGAGCTACGAGGACAAGAAGATGTTCCTCGACGAGCTGGGCTTGGAGGAGAGCGGCGTGAACCGCCTTATCAAGAAGGCATACGCGCTGCTGAACCTCGAGACGTTCATCACGGCCGGCGAGATGGAGGTGAAGGCCTGGACGTACAAGCGCGGATGGAAGGCTCCGCAGTGCGCCGGCGTGATACACACCGACTTCGAGAAGGGCTTCATACGCGCCGAGGTGATAAAGTACGACGACTACATCAAGTACGGCTCTGAGGCCGCAGTGCGCGAGGCCGGCAAGATGGGCATCGAGGGCAAGGACTACGTAGTGCAGGACGGCGACATAATGCACTTCAGGTTCAATGTTTAACAATTCATAATGCATAATGCATTAAAAATTATGAATTGTGAATTAACAAAAAGGTGAACCATGAATAGTGAACTATTATATATTCTCTGGAACCCCGACCTCGTAGCGTTCCACATAGGCGGATTCTCGTTCCGCTGGTACTCGCTGTGCTGGCTGTTCGGCCTCCTGGCCGCCTACCTGATAGTAAGGAAGCTCTACCGGCAGCAGGGCATACGGCCCGAACTGTTCGACCCGCTCTTCATCTACTGCTTCATAGGCATACTCGTCGGCTCGCGCTTGGGCCACTGCCTGTTCTACGAGCCGGGCTACTTCCTGTCCTCCTGGCGCCACGTCTTGGAAATGTTCCTGCCCATACGCTTCACGGCCGACGGCTCGTGGCGGTTCACGGGCTACGAGGGACTGGCCAGCCACGGCGGCACCATCGGACTGATAATAGCCCTTTGGCTCTACGTGCGCCGCACAAAGGTCAACCTCTGGCGCGTGCTCGACAACGTGGCCATAGCCACGCCCTCGACGGCCTGCCTCATACGCTTGGGCAACCTGATGAACTCAGAGATAATAGGCAAGCCGACCGACGTGCCCTGGGCGTTCATCTTCGAGCGCGTCGACATGCTTCCCCGCCACCCGGGGCAGCTCTACGAGGCACTGGCCTACGCCGCGTTCTTCTTCATCGGCTGGTATATTTACAAAAAGAGTCCCGGGCGCGTGGGCACGGGCTTCTTCTTCGGCCTCTGCATCACGCTGATATTCACCGCCCGCTTCTTCATCGAGTTCACCAAGGACATACAGGAAGCCTTCGAGGCATCAATGGCGCTCAACATGGGCCAGCTGCTCAGCCTGCCGTTCATCGCCCTCGGCATAGTCTGCATGACCTGCCCCAAGCTAATGAAACGGCTCGGGGCCGAACGGTGACGGGCAGCAGACGAGCTGTCAGTGACAAGCAAACAAGCTGTCAGCAAACAAGCAGACGAGCAGGCAGTGACAAGTAGGCAAGCCGGTTAGCATCATACCGCAATCTTTGGTTTTCTAAGGAAAAGCCGGAAGCATAAAAGGAAAATAGGGGAAATGTTCGGAACATTTCCCCTATTTTCCTTTTCCCATACGTGCCGGTAAAATTGCGCCACGCCACGTGAACGAACGGAAATGTGTAAACCACGTAGTTTACACATCGACAAAAAACAAGCTTACGCATATAAAAAAAGCAAATATCAAAGCACGGTATCAGAAAAAAACATTACATTTGCAATGTACCTGCGACCGGAAACCACACGCAGACGGCCGCAGACTGAAAGGGCGCACCTCCGCCACGTGTCTGGAACCCGGCGGACGGAAACGGCCGCACGCCCCACTTCACACAACCTTAACCCGAATATTAACAACGAGCCCGGCAGGCGGCCGGCGGGACAAAAAACACAAAACAATCATGAAAAAACTCTTCATTTTAGCCATGCTCTGCCTCACTACGGCAGCAGGAAGCGCGCAGACAAACAGCGACCAGGCCACCGCCACACTGCAGAGCGGCGACAAGGTAAGCGTGTTCTACGGCAAGGACGCGCTGAAATACGCCTGCGAGGCCGCACGCGACAGCGGCGACGTGATAACGCTCAGCGCAGGACTGTTCAACGCCACGACGATACAGAAGTCGCTCCACATCATCGGCAACGGTTTCGTAAAGGACGAGGCCAACGGCAAGTATCCCACGATAATCAAGGGCAACTGGGAATTCAAGCCCGCCGAGGGGGAGGAACAAGTGAAAACAAGCTACGACGGAACCATTATCGAAAGCCTTTTGCACTATGACGACGACTACTATGGCATCGGCGGGATAAAACTGAGAGGGAAAAAGCCGCTGAACAGCTTCTCTTTCATAAAATGCAAATTAGAAAGAGCATTTTCACCAGAAGTCAGCACAAGAAACCTCACGCTGCGCCAATGCGTCGTTACAAGTTCAATAGACCTCCGTTACAACTCGTACAACGACAACTTCTACATCGTAGGCAGCTACGTAACGGATATGGGAAACCAGAACGCTAACGACATAATAACAATCGACCACTCCATACTCAGAAACTCGCTTGACCACGGCAAGGCCACAAACTCAATCCTCGGCCGTGCCGCCAGCGGCATAATGGCTGAAAAGTGCATTATAATGGAGGGCTCGCCCGACAAAGTGATAGGAGCCGGCAACTGGTTCGCCCCGCAATACTCTGATATATTCAAGAACGACGTAACCGACCTCAAGTGGAGCGACGACGACGGCCACTTCGCCATAAAAGACCCTGCCGAATACGCAGGCACCGACGGCACCGAAGTGGGTATATACGGAGGCCCCTACCCCTACAACCCGACACCCGCGACACCGCAGATAACCAATATCGACATTGACACGACCAACGGAGCCGAAGGCATAATCAGGGTGGACGCAACCGTGGAGGCGCAAACCGAGGACTGACACCACGCAAGACAAAACAAGGAGGACACAAGAATGAACAAGAATATCAAACCACTCACAGCGGCACTGCTCACCCTGGCGGCCGCACCGGCTGCGGCACAGACCTTGGCCGGGTATGAATACTGGATAGACGACAGGTACGACCAACGCACAGAAGTAAGAACCGACGACGGCAACATAAGCATAGAAATAGACGTGCAGGGCCTCGCACCGGGCCTGCACCGCTTCATGATGCGCGCCGAAGACACAGAAGGCCGCTGGAGCCCGTCCGTGGTGCACAACTTCGTGAAGCCCGAGCCGCCGCTCGACGGCAACATGATTACGGCTTACGAATACTGGTTCAACAGCGGCGAGGCGCGCCGCGTGGAAGTAGGCCCGGCCAACCCGTTCACCGCCGACGGAATGGTAATAGAGGTGAAGGACGTAACGCCAAACCGCATCGACCCCGACTACACCGTGGACTGGGCGGAGCAGACGCTCTGGACGGACGACGACGTGACCTTCGGCATACGCTACGGCGACGCGGCCGGACGATGGAGCGAGGCACGCACGGACACCTTCGCATGCGCGGTGCCCGTAAGCTTCGACACCGAGAGGCTCGCATGGGGCGACACGGCGCACGTCATACAGCCCCACCCCTGCAATGTCTACGCATACGACGTGGAGGCCGCCGAGGGCGACTCGCTCGCGTGGAGCTTCAGCGCGCCCTGCCGCGCCGACATCTACGACGGCTCGGGCAACCGCCTGGCAAGGCTCGAAGCAGAGGGGAAGCCCTTAGAGCATAAGATGAAGGCCGGGGCCGGCGGACTCGTCACGGCCCTCGTCTACGACGCCGGGGCCGACACCCTGGCCGTATGCTGCGGCAGGACGGCCGCCTCGGGCATAACCCCGCTCACTGAGGCAGGCATGGCGCTGACGGCCGCCGGCGGACTCATCACGCTGACGGGGGTCGAGGGAGGCTCGTGCACGGTCTACGGCGTGGACGGATGCGCCGTAGCGCGGCGCAGCGGACTTGGCCACACCGAGACGTTCGCCGTGGCCAAGGGCGTGTACGTCGTGGCCGTAACCGACAGGCGCGGCAAGGCATACAAGCAGACCGTGGCCGTGGATTGACGGGAAACTCCTGAAAGCACTATCAAATAATAAAAAACTCCCATCAGAGCCTTCACGCTCTCATGGGAGTTTTTTTATTATAACGCCAGTTCGGCATAAGGGTAATTTCACAAAACATCAGTTATTGCATTGAACTCAATACAGTCGGTGGCATTTTGTCATTGCCTTTACGGCGATTTTCAATTCCGGGCTTAGACCCGGAATCCAGTATGTACAACCACTTTGTTTACAAAAGGATGTTTTCTGGATTCCGGGTCCCGGCCCAGAATGACAAAATGCCACCGACTTCTTATCCCATAGAATGAGACCTCTGCAAAACTACTCTTACGCCTATAAACACAAAACGCAACTCATTGATAATCAACATTTTCGATTCCTGCTTCTCTCCATGTTTTTATGTTTTGCAGAGGTCTCAGAATAGATTCATTTTCTTTATCCTTATGCCGAACTGACGTATTAATAATAAAAAACTCCCATGAGAGCGTGAAGGCTCTCATGGGAGTTTTTTTATTATAACAAGACTTATCAGCCCGACCGGCCTTACCCGGCCTTGGCCACTGAGTCGGCAGGCGCTGCCGCCGCAGGAGCCGCAGCCGTAGAATCGGCGGGAGCGGCAGGAGCGGCGGCAGGGGTTACGGCCGTTGAGTCGGCGGGAGCCGCCACGGCGGGCATGGCCGCGCCCGAGGTCTGCGTGGATCCGTCCTTGCCCTTGGCCGTTATCTCAACCTGGCCTGCGTTAGAGCTGGCCTTCGGCTTGGTATAGTTTATCTCAAAGGGGAATAGCGACGGCGGGCATCCTGCTTCCGACACCTTTACGACCACCCTGTTGACGCCTATCATCGGCGAGTAGAGGCGGCACTTGTAGCGCGTCTCCGAGAGCTTTTCGAGGCTTACGCGCGCCGCCGTAGAGTCTTGCAGCACCTCTACCATGAGCGGATAGTCGTTCTCTCCGGCCACCTTTTCGGCCGTCATGTTGATGATGAACTCTACGTCGTTGCCTACGAACTTGGTCTCGTTGCGGCTCAGGTCCATGTTCACGTACTTATAGTGCCACGCCTTGACGATGAGTTCGCCGTCGGGGTAAGTTATTCCGTCGCACACTACGCTGACGGGATACTTCACGTCGACGATGTGGTCGGGCAGCGAGTCGGGTATGGTCAGCACGCAGTTGTACTGCACGAAGTTGCCGTTGACGGTGTTGCGCGTCTGTATCGAAGTCTTGTCTATGGCGCATCCCTTGTCGGCCGGTATGTCGAAGCTGCAGTTGTCGGCCTTGACCTCGGCAGGCAGGTCGAGGCGCACGGTGGTCTCGAACTTCTGGTGGCGGAAGGCCACGGGGTTGCCCTTGTTCATGCTCAGGGCGTAGCCAAGCTTGTCGTCCATTTCGAGCAGCCCCCACTTGCCCTTGCTCTTCACGGCCACGAAGCGGCCGAAGCCGATGCCCGAGTCGTCGAACTGCGGCGGCAGCACCGTCCGTCCGCCGCGCGTCACGGCGCAAAGGCCGCCCCGGCGCTCTACGGCGTAGTCGGCCTTAAGCTTCAGCGGGCCGGCGGCCACGCGCCTGTAAGTGTCGGTGCGCGACGGGTATTTGGCGCACATAAGGCGCATCTGGGCGTCGAACATGAAGAAAACGGTGTCCTTCTTTGCGCCGCGCGCCCATACTACGGTAGTGTCGCCCTGCATGGCGATGTATTCCTCGGTGCGGCTCTCCACGCGCACCTGGCGCTTCTTCTCGGCCTTGTCGTCCACGAACACGGGGCGGAGCAGGCCCAGGCCCTTGTCGTACATGTAGACGCGGCGCTTCACTATGGCCACGCCTACGCCGTCGTCGTTGAGCGAGGATAGGAACTGCACGTCCTCGTCGTCGACCTCCTTCTTCTGGTCGTACTTCAGCTTAACGCGGTTCCTGTCCGTGTCTACGTAGTAGCAATACAGGTCCTCGAGCTTCTCCATGTCGCCGTACATCGTGCAGGCGGCGTAGCCGTTGCTGTAGGGATACATGGCGACGAACGAGCCGAAGGGGTCGTCCTGCCCGTCCTTGCCTACGAGCTTGCAGCGGCCCTGCTTCATCACGAGCAGCGAGCCGTCGCGGAAGTAGGGGTAAGAGTAGGCCACGTTGCATCCGTCGAGCTTCGTAAACGTGCCGTCGACGGCGTAGAAGCCCGTTATCTCGTCGGTCCCACGCTTTACGGTTACGGCCAGGCCGTCGCTGTAAGCGGCGACGCTGTCGGCCGTCGAGGCCATAAGCTTGCCCTCGACGTTCCACAGCGAGGTGGTGCTCGCCGAGTCGCTCACCACCACCGGCACTCCGTCGGCCAGCCTTATGCTGTCGTAGCCGGGGCGCATAGCCCATTTGGCCATCTGCCCGTAGGCGGCGCCTACCGAAACGGCGGTTACGAGGACAGCCGCCAACGCCCTCATAATGATGCTTGATTTATTTTCCATAATATAAAAGCTTGTTTGTTTCATTTCAGATAAACAACTCTACGGCTTGCCAGTTTTTAACAGTGCATTAAAAACATATTACAACGCACTGCAAAGTTAGCAATAAATTTTTACAAAAAAGAAAAACAAGAAATAATTAAGAATTAAGAGTTAAGAATTAAGAAAATATGCTTGCGGATGGTGGTGCCGGGCCGGTACGCCGCGGCTGCAACGCGGCATGCCTTCTTAACTCTTAATTCTTAACTCTCAATTCTTAACTCTTCACTCCCGTCCCGTTACGATCTTCTTTATCTCGTTGAGCTTGTTGAGCGCCTCGACGGGGGTAAGGTTGTTGATGTCGAGCCCGAGTATCTCGTCGCGCACCTGGCAGAGCACTGGGTCGTCTAACTGGAAGAAGCTGAGCTGCATGCCGTCGCGGCTGCTGTTTATCTTCTCGGCCGACGGCTTGCCGGCCGCGCCCACCTGGGCGTTGTCGGCCTCGAGCTGCTTCAGTATCGTCTCGGCGCGGCGCACTATGCTCTTGGGCATGCCGGCTATGCGTGCCACGTGGATGCCGAACGAGTGCTCCGAGCCGCCGCGCTCGAGCTTGCGCAGGAAGATAACCTTGTTGTCCACCTCGCGCACGCTGACGTTGTAGTTCTTTATGCGCTTGAAGTTCTTCTCCATCTCGTTAAGCTCGTGGTAGTGTGTGGCGAAGAGCGTGCGCGCGGCGGCCTTGGGGTGCTCGTGCAGGTATTCCACGATGGCCCAGGCTATGCTTATACCGTCGTAGGTCGACGTGCCGCGGCCGAGCTCGTCGAAGAGCACGAGCGAGCGCGGCGTGACGTTGTTGAGGATGTTGGCGGCCTCGGTCATCTCGACCATGAACGTCGACTCGCCCAACGAGATGTTGTCTGACGCGCCGACGCGCGTGAAAATCTTGTCGACCAAGCCCACCCTCGCGCTCTCCGCCGGCACGAAGCATCCCGTCTGTGCCATGAGCGTTATGAGGGCCGTCTGGCGCAGCAGGGCCGACTTGCCGGCCATGTTTGGTCCGGTGATTATCATTATCTGCTGGCGGCGGTCGTCAAGGTAGACGTCGTTGGGCACGTACGTCTCGCCTACGGGCAGCTGGGTCTCTATCACGGGGTGGCGGCCCTGCCTTATGTCGAGCACCGTCTCGTCGGGCTCTATCACGGGGCGCACGTAACGGTGCTCCCCGGCGGCCTTGGCGAACGAGAGCAGGCAGTCGATCTTGGCTACGAGCGCGGCGTCGGCCTGTATTGCCGGGATGTACTCCTGCATGGCGAGCACAAGCTCGTTGAAGAGGCGCGTCTCGAGGGCGAGTATCTTGTCCTCGGCTCCGAGTATCTTCTCCTCGTACTCCTTGAGTTCCTGCGTTATGTAGCGCTCGGCCTGTGCCAGCGTCTGCTTGCGCACCCAGTCTTGGGGCACCTTGTCCTTGAACGTGTTGCGCACTTCGAGATAGTAGCCGAACACGTTGTTGTAACCTATCTT
>CALUIJ010000012.1 GCA_944320675.1 uncultured Prevotella sp. | reverse complement strand
CTCACGAAGCCATTGCACGTATGCCGGGATATAATATTTGTCTGTGTAATCTACCACGCCACCTGTTGCAACAGCATTCGTATCATTATCAGCCGTAACAGCATTAAAAAACAAACAATACTTACTTATACGAGAAAAATATACGGTCATACTTAAACGGTCAAACATGTCATTAAAATGGAAAATGTATGAATATGCGGAAGTGTCTTGTTTCGTGACGACAAAGAACTCATAATCTTCCTCTGACCTGTCATAGAGAGAACGTACAACCGTATCTTGCTCCGGTGTATTTCCGGAAACTTTACCTGAAGATGACGAACAGCTTATGCCAAGCATAAGCGCGACACAAAATGTTAATAAAAATGTTTTCATAATTCACCACCTCCCATATTTCCATATTTCTGTTTTAATATTAGGATGTTCACCATCTAAGTTCTCATGATAAAGATAAGCTTCACCACCAGATCTTTCGTTATAAAAAACATCAACATGTCCTGTTACGCTAGAAAATCCACTCTGATAAACAATGCCGTTCTTAATTTTTGTAGGGCGGGAGTATATTCTCGGTTCACCCCAAATTTTAAGGAAATAGTTTCTCATATCAATAGCTCTTAAAAAATAATTCTTATTATCCGCCCCTTCATGGTTTGCCCCTCGATGTACGGAATGGTAAACCCGGCTTCGTTCAAGGCCCTGCTTAAGCGTGCTGCGCATGCGTTCATAAACCATTGGGGATTGGCCTCTGCGGCTGCGGCTATTTCACCTCCTAAAAATTCATAAAAAGGTAGAGGCTTCAAACCTATTGTTTGATTATAAATTTGCTTTATTTTCTTCAACTGCCTATAATACGGACCTCTGTGCAGCAGTTCATTATACATCATCGTGAAAGCCGCCGTCATTGCTCCACTCGCGAACTTTCCTCCGCCGAGTTCAGACACCACTCCGCCGAGTATTGCGTTGGCGGCCACCTTGCCGGCGTATGAAAGGCTTGAGCCGTAACGATTAATGAGCGAGCCGCCGGCGCTCGAAGTGAAGCCTACCAGCAGGCCGTGCTCGAAGTGGCCTCCGCGTATGCCCTCTATCGCCCCCTCTGACACGGAGTGGACGGCTATCCTCGCAAACAGGTTCTCTATGTCGCCTATCTCGAAGTTGACGATTCCACCGGCCGCGCCCCAAAACGCGCCGGTGAACGTGTGCTTGGCCGTCTGCCACAGGTTGGCCCCGTTCATCACCGAGCCTACCATCGCCGCCGACGCGCCTCCCAAGGCGCCGCCTATCAGCGCGCCGTAAATGCCCGCGCCCAATCCCGCCGTCTCTATGCCCACGGCTATGCCGACCATCGCGGCGAAAGTGTCGCCTATCCAGTTATAACCCGTAGGGTCGGTAAGCGAAAGGGGATTGTTCAGGCAATAGGCGTAGCGGTTGAGGGCCTGGGTGAAGTCGGGCGTCTGCACGTAGGGGTCGGGCGAGAGGAACCGGCCCGTTACGGGGTCGTACATCCTGCCGTCCATGTTCACCATGTCGAACAGGTCGATGTGTTCGTGGCCGGTGAACCCCATGTCGTATGAAGTTATGTTATCGTCCGAATACGAGTAATACGCCCATGTGTCGGCCTTGCGCCTGCGGCCCCACGCATCGTAACTTAGCTCCTCTACGAGTTTGCCCTTGTCGTCCGAATACGCCATTACCGAGCCTAAATGGTCGTAGTGAGGGTAAAGCGTCCTTTCGCCGTCGGCGCTCGACATTTCGACCAACGCCACGGCCTTGCCGTAGGCGGAAACGTAGTTTATTTCCCTGACGTTGTTACCTACGGTCTCCCTTTCATACAAGCCCCCGGCGTAATACTTCGTTTCAAGTACGGTCAAGGGGTCGAAATCCATGTCGTGCGCCGTCCTCCTCTTGTAGTAGTAAACGGTCTGTTGGTATTTCCGCGACTTGTCAGGGCCGTACAATAGTTCAAGCAAATAGTAAGAAACCGCCTCGTTGGTCGACTTGTCGCGCTTCACGCTCTCTATTTTATTGAACGACGTGTATTTTATCTCGCTCCATACGGGCATGCTGAAACTGCTGTTGGCTATCCTGTTCGTCTTATTACCGTAAGACATGCTGCCAAAGTTCGACTTTGATGTTATGTTGCCGGCGTTGTCGTAGGTTATCTTTTGCTCTTTCGTCTTATTGCCGTAAATCCTTACCAAGCGGTCAAGCTCGTCGTATTCGAAGTTCTCCGTCATCGAGCGCATCACGTCAGTTCGGCCCGTAAGGTTGTTCTTCTTGTCGTAAGCATACGACTTGTTGAATAGGTTCGGCGCAGAAGTCTGTTTTATCGCTCCCGACGTGTCATATTGCGTTGTCACGGTTACGCTGTTGCCAAGCGTTTCTGTAAGGATTTGCCCTCTTGCGTTGACGCTGCCTAATTTCCAATAAGACTTACCGCTGCCAACATCGGCCACGGACAGCAGGTAGCCGTCAGCAGAGTAATTGTTTTTCACCTTAAGCCCCGACGGATAAGTCGTTACGTCCACCTTATTTTGACTGTTGTAAGTGTACGATGTCGTAAACGACTCGTCCTTTATTATTTCCTTTTCCGTGGTTACACGTCCGTATTTATCATAGGTGTATTCTTGGTTCACTCCGTTAGTGCATATCGAAGCGGAAAGAGCGCCTTTCCATCCGTCGTCGAAGATATGGGTATATTCCACGTCCGGGCGGCTCTCGATGATGAGTCGTCCCAAATCGTCATACTTGAAAACGGTTTCGCCTTTTGAGTCTTTTTGCGATACAAGTTCTCCGTATGAATTATACTTGTATTCAATCGTACCCATGTCGGGGTCAATCATTTTCGTCTTATTCCCCAACTTGTCGTATTCAATGCTTATGGTAGTCCGCGGTCCTGTGACTTCCGTACAATTCCCGTCGATGTCATACTTGAAAGTTACGCTGCCGCCTTTAGCGTCAACGCTTTTCATGAGATTGCCGTTCAGGTCGTATGTTCTTACCAATGCATGGTTTAGCGGATCGGTAACAGTCGTAGTAAGTCCGCTATACGTTGTCGACGTTGAGCCTAGCCCCGCCCGCGTTTCTTTTACTACACGGCCCGCAGCATCATATTCAATTGTATTCCAAACAGCCGTCTCACCTTTGAAATACGGCACTGACGTGCCCGTAACCTGTCCCTTATTGTTATATCTTACGTCCTCGTATATAATCTTACCATTAAATCCGGAAGTAACTTTGCGTAAAGTCCTGCCGAGATTGTCAAAGAATTCCCATCGGGTAGGCATGCCGGTGGCTTCCTGTTTTATATAATATTTTGTGTACATTGGCGAATACGGGTGTCCGCTGCTCCATGCCACTGTAGTTTTTGCCGTGCCTAAAGGATTTGTCGTTTCCGTGATTTCCCCGAACGCATTATGCTTGTATGTAGTAGCCAGTCCGTTAATGTCCGTCGAACTTGTTTCTACACCGAGATTGTTGTCTATGATTGAAGTCGACGCATATCCCATGCTGTTTATTGATTTTACCTTAAAACGGCCGTCGCTGCTGTATTCGGTCTTTGTTGTTCTTGGACTATAATTCTTATCGTTCGGCGTAATTACATCTTCCAAAATGTTTCCAAACTTATCATATTTCACTACTGTCCACTAAAAAATGGACAAGGTTAAAAATTAAATAAATTCGGTTCGCTTGAATCATATTGGTCTTTGACATTTTTGAAATTCGATTTGTTGAACAAGTCACGAAGATGTGTTTTGTC
>CALUIJ010000011.1 GCA_944320675.1 uncultured Prevotella sp. | reverse complement strand
TAACGCAACTCAGGCTGTAATTACCGCGTAAATCGGTAGATTACAGCCTGATACAAATCTTAATTGCTATTCTGCCTGAGGGCTTCCAGTCTTAGAGAGTATCCTCTATCGCAGCCTGCGCCGCAGCTAAGCGTGCGATTGGTACGCGGAAAGGTGAACAGCTTACATAATTCAAGCCTACTTTGTGGCAGAACTTGACAGATGAAGGTTCGCCACCATGTTCGCCGCATATTCCACAAGTAAGATTCGGACGTGTAGAACGGCCTTTATCAACGGCCATCTTTATAAGTTGTCCGACTCCGTTTTGGTCGAGTACTTGGAATGGGTCGACATTCAATATCTTTTTATCAAGATATACAGGCAAGAAGCTTGCAATGTCGTCACGACTGTAACCGAAAGTCATTTGTGTTAAGTCGTTTGTTCCGAAACTGAAGTATTCGGCTTTGCGGGCAATATGGTCGGCCGTAAGAGCTGCGCGCGGAATCTCAATCATTGTTCCTACGCGGTATGCCACTTCAACTCCTTCCTCTTCAAACAGTTGTTTTGCCGTATCACGTATTACCTTTTCTTGGACGTCAAACTCATTGACGATGCCTATAAGAGGTACCATGATTTCAGGATGTGGGTCATGTCCTTCTTTTTTCAATTGTATTGCGGCGCTGAGTATGGCTCGTGTCTGCATTGCCGTAATTTCCGGATATGTGTTACCAAGACGGCATCCACGATGTCCGAGCATGGGGTTGTGTTCGCTTAAGCTATTGACGCGCTGTTGTATTTCTTGAACGGTTATACCCATTTCTTCCGCCATCGTCTCTTGTCCTGCAATATCATGTGGAACGAACTCGTGCAATGGGGGATCAAGCAGACGGATATTAACAGGATAACCGTCCATAGCCTTCAAGATTCCATAGAAATCCTGTTTTTGGTAAGGCAGTAGTTTTGCCAGTGCTTTCCTGCGTCCTTCCACCGTGTCGGCAAGAATCATTTCGCGCATGGCTTTTATCTTCTCGTTCTCGAAGAACATGTGTTCGGTACGGCAGAGTCCAATACCGACGGCACCAAAGTTGCGTGCTACTTTTGCGTCGCGTGGAGTATCTGCGTTTGTTCGTACAACAAGTTTTGTATATTTGTCGCACAAGTTCATGAGTTCGGCGAAGTCGCCGGTGACTTCGGCTGGTTTTGTTTTTACTTCGCCAAGATAAATTTCACCTGTTGAACCGTTGATTGATATATAGTCGCCTTCTTTCAATTGGATGCCGTCGATTTCAACAGTACGTGCCTTGTAATCAATATTTAATGCACCCGCTCCAGATACACAACATTTCCCCATGCCACGGGCAACTACGGCAGCGTGTGAAGTCATGCCTCCTCTTGCCGTAACAATGCCTTCTGCGGCGGCCATTCCGGCAAGGTCTTCAGGGCTGGTCTCGATGCGGACCATGATCGCGCGGTGTCCTTCTGCGTGCCATTTTGCGGCATCGTCGGCGAAGAATACTATTTGGCCACAAGCGGCTCCGGGAGAAGCCGGAAGTCCCCTAGTGAGAACTTTTGCGGTTTTTAATGCGTCTTTGTCAAATATGGGATGAAGCAATTCGTCGAGTTTGTTTGGCTCGCAACGTTTTAACGCTGTTTTCTCATCTATTTCGCCTTCCCTGAGTAAATCCATGGCTATTTTTACCATAGCCGTACCAGTACGTTTTCCGTTACGGGTTTGCAAGAACCATAATTTACCTTCTTGTACGGTAAATTCCATGTCTTGCATGTCATGGTAATGATGCTCCAGTTTGTCTTGTAGGGCGTTTAACTGTGCATAAATCTCAGGCATTGCTTCTTCCATTGATGGGTATTTTGAAATACGCACGTCTTCCGATATGCCTTGCTGCTGTGCCCAGCTAATTGAACGCTCCTTTGTTATTTGCTGCGGGGTGCGTATGCCAGCAACGACATCTTCACCCTGTGCGTTCACAAGATATTCTCCATTGAAACAGTTTTCACCCGTAGCGGCGTCACGGCTGAAACATACACCGGTAGCTGACGTCGGCCCCATGTTTCCAAAGACCATCGCCATGACGGTAACGGCTGTTCCCCATTCGGCAGGTATTCCTTCCATTTTCCGATAGAGAATGGCTCGTTCATTCATCCAGCTGTCGAATACGGCGCAAATTGCTCCCCACAGTTGCTCCATAGGATCATTGGGGAATTCTTTGCCTGTTTGTTCTTTGATAGCGTCCTTGAACAATTTGACAAGTTGTTTCAATTCGTCAACCGTCATTTCATTGTCAAGTGTAATGCCCCTTACGGATTTAACTCTTTGTATGATTGCTTCAAACGGATCAATGTCTTCTTTGTTAACAGGTTTCATACCCAAGACAACGTCACCATACATTTGTACGAACCTGCGATAGCTGTCGTAAGCGAATCTTTCATTTCCTGTTTTTCTTGCCAAACCTTCAACAACTTCGTCGTTAAGACCGAGGTTCAATATCGTGTCCATCATGCCAGGCATTGACGCACGGGCACCGGAACGCACACTGACAAGCAAAGGATTCTCAACATCGCCAAACTTGCAATTCATCAAGTTTTCAATGTGGCGTACTGAAGCGGCAACGTCATCGCTCAAAAGAGCAACAACCGCCTCTTTGCCTTTTTCAAAGTATTCGTTACAAACATCTGTCGTGATTGTAAAACCAGGAGGCACGGGAACTCCTATCAGATTCATTTCCGCTAAGTTGGCGCCTTTACCTCCTAAAAGGTTTCGCATGTCTGCCTTTCCTTCGGCTTTACCATTACCGAAAGTATAAACTCTTTTTTCTGTCATATTTAATTATGTTTTCACTTAGTATTTTTTTATTCTAGTCCCATTCTTTTGCAAATATACTTAATTTTGCTAAATATGCAAATGTTTTTTGTGCTTTTCATTGGAAATATGCTTATAAATAGTACTTCTCCTCAAAAAATAGTTTAGTATGTGCCAAATCTGTTGTTTTGTAGGTGGTAAAAAATAAAACCGGAAGAATGAAAGATACAAACTTCCGGTTTTTGTTTTGTATGGATTGCTAATTATTGACTGAGCCTCCGACAATGTCCAGCAATTCATTGGTAATGGCCTGCTGGCGACTTTTATTGTATTGAAGGTTTAGCTCGCGGAGAAGTTCGTCTGCATTGTCTGTTGCGGTTTGCATTGCAACCATGCGTGCGGCATGTTCGCTTGCGTTACTGTCTAACAGAGCCGTATAAATCATTAAATGTGACAACTTTGGGATAAGTTGGGCCAATACTGTATTCATGTCCGGCTCAACAATAAAGTTGTCGTTTAACGGTTTTGCTTCTTCCTTTTCCGTAACAGTCCTATGACCTTTTTTGCGTAGATATTCCTGCGCTTCCAAGGTCGCAATATTAGAAGACAAGTCTCGTTCGTCGTCAAAATCCAATTCACTTTTAACGTCAATCGGCAAGAATGTCTTGCGAGTAAGTATTTGAGAACCGGCACTCTTGAAATGATGGTAAATCATTTCAACACGGTCAATTTCGCCATTGATGAATTTCTCAGCAAGTGATTCTGCCAAATCTATGCATGGATGGATGTTCGGCTTGTCTGCTATTCCTGAAAAATCGCCACCACAAATTAAACCCAGTTTTGCCACTTTTTCCGCAACCTTTCGCCCTATCGGATAAATCACGATATTGTCCATACCCAAATACCTGTATTCGTCAATCACCTGTTGCATCATTTTGATGATGTTGGCATTGAATCCTCCACAGAGACTGCTGTTTGAGGAGTACACCACTAAAGCCACACGTTTTAATGGGCGTTTAATACTGTACACAGTTGTAGCGTCAATTTCTGAGGCTAAGAAACTTTTAAGTATGTGCTCAAGCATGGATTCATACGGCAACATGTTTTCAATCATGACTTGGGCATGGTGCAATTTTGAGGATGCGACCATCTTCATGGCACTCGTAATCTTACGGGTGCTATTTACAGATGATATTCGGTTTTTAATTTCTTTAAGTGACGGCATAGACTAATTAGCTTTTATATTGACCGGCGATGTCCGCCATTACGGTCTCAATGACTTGCGTTTGTTCATCACCGATTTTCCCACTGGCTAAGACTGCTATAACATCTGCGTGAGACGAGCGCATCTTGTCTAAGAACGTGTCCTGGCATTCGCGTACTTTCTCAACAGGTACATCGTGCATGAGGCCATGAGTTCCACAATATAATATGGCAACCTGTTCGCCAACTGGCATAGGACTGTATTGCGGCTGGATAAGTAACTGGTTGTTTTTCCTACCACGGTCGAGTGTCATTGCCGTAACGGCGTCCATGTCGCTTGAGAATTTTGAGAATGATTCAAGCTCGCGGTATTGCGCTTGGTCTATTTTCAGAGTTCCCGCTACTTTCTTCATACTTTTGATTTGTGCTGAACCTCCTACACGGCTTACGGAGATGCCGACATTGATTGCAGGTCTGAAACCTTGGTTGAACAAGTCTGTTTCAAGGTAAATCTGACCGTCGGTAATGGAAATGACATTGGTCGGGATATAAGCCGACACGTCACCGGCCTGTGTTTCAATGATAGGTAACGCCGTAAGGGATCCACCTCCTTTTACATGTCCTTTCATGCAGTCAGGGAAATCGTTCATCTGTTCCGCAACTTCCTGCTGGTCGTTGATTCTTGCCGCGCGTTCGAGCAGACGACTGTGCAGATAGAATACGTCGCCGGGATAGGCTTCACGTCCTGACGGGCGTCGTAAAACGAGCGAAACTTCACGGTATGCTACCGCTTGTTTTGACAAGTCGTCATATACTACCAATGCAGAATACCCCCTGTCCCTGAAATACTCTCCGATAGCTGCACCTGCGAACGGGGCGTAATATTGCATTGCAGCCGGGTCTGCGGCTGTCGCGGCGACAACGATGGTATAAGGCATTGCTCCGTGCTCCTTGAGGGTTGACACCAAAGCCGCTACCGTTGAAGCTTTTTGTCCGATGGCCACATAGATGCAATAAACTGGATTGCCTGCATCGTAAAAACTCTTTTGGTTTATGATAGTGTCGACGGCAATCGCTGTTTTTCCTGTTTGGCGGTCGCCGATTATAAGCTCGCGTTGGCCTCTTCCGATAGGAATCATTGAGTCTACCGCTTTCAAGCCGGTCTGCAAAGGCTCCTTAACCGGTTGACGGTAGATAACTCCTGGAGCCTTGCGGTCCAACGGCATTTCAAACGAATCATTAAGGTCGATGTCGCCTTTGCCGTCAATGGCTTGGCCCAAAGGATTTATTACTCGTCCAAGCATATTGTCGTTCACCTTGATGCTGGCAATGCGTTTTGTTCGTTTTACATGCATGCCTTCTTTGATCTCTGATGTCGGACCCAAAAGCACACAACCAACATTGTCCTCTTCAAGGTTCATGACGATTGCCATTGTCCCGTTTTCAAATTCGAGGAGCTCGTTTGCTTCCGCGTTGCGCAGTCCGTATATTCTGGCTACGCCGTCGCTGACCTGCAAAACCGAGCCGACTTCGTCAAACTTGGCAGTGTCGCTAATTCCCTTAAGTTGGTCAAGAAGAACTTGAGATACTTCGCTTGGTTTAATTTTATCTGACATATTACAATTTATTTATTACTTAAGCTGTGACAAAATGGATGTTAATTTTGATTTCACGCTCATGTCCAACCTGTATGTATCATATTCCAGTATAAAACCTCCAATGATGGCAGGATTGGTCTCCGTTTCAAATTCAACATTTCCATTAGTCTGACTTTCTACCAGCTTGCGCAGTTTCTGCTCAGTAGCAGAAGATACGGAAGTAGCAGTCAAAAGTTTTGCACGGATTAGTTTTTTCTGTCTTCGATATAACGTGACAAATGAATTGGCAATAAATTGCATCATGCTCTCACGGTCTTCTTTCAGCACAAGCTTGAGGAATGTTTTAGTTAATTCGCATGGTTTGTCCCCAGCGGCTGTCACCAACAATTTCTCCTTAGTGTCTTTTGAGAGCATTGGATTATCTATGGTAAACCTAAGTTCAGGAACTTTAATGTAACTTTCTGACAAAGTCTGCATTTCCTGGTAAACCCTGTCTTCAAGTTTGGCCTCTGTGCCTGCTTTGAGTAGGGCACGGGCGTATCTTACCGATATTAATCCTAAATCCATAGTCGATTATTTTTTGTTTGAGGAAGAAACTTCATCCAGCATACGGTCAATCAAATCCATCTGCGTCTTATCGTTACCGAGTTTTTCACGTAAGATCTTCTCGGCGATTTCGACGCTAAGTGTAGCTACTTGTTTACGAATATCGCTGATGGCTGCCCTTTTTTGGTTTTCAATCTCAATTTTTGCCTCAGAAAGCAGCCTGTTGCCTTCTTCGCGAGCTTTGTCTTGAGCCTTTTCGACGATGGCATCCCGTGTCGCGGCGGCTTCCTTTAAAAGGAGAGCCTGCTTTTCGCGAGCTTCTTGCAAGATGGCTTCGCTTTCGGCTTTGATGTTGGCAAGTTTTTCGTTGGCCTCATGAGCCTTCCTTAGACTTTCGTCTATGTAGGCTTTGCGGTTGTTGACCATCTTGACAATTACGGGGAAACCAAATTTCCACAGAATGCCAAGGACAACGAGGAAAACAATCGCCATCCAAAAAAGCAAACCAAAATCAGGGGTTATTAATGACATAAGCCGTTAAGATTTCTATTTACTAATCTCCCTTATTACACGAAAAGTGCGAGCAAAGCGATGATGACGGCAAAGAAAGCAACACCCTCGACAAGTGCGGCTGCGATGATCATCGAAGAACGCAGATCGCCCATCTTCTCCGGCTGGCGTGCCATTGCGTCCATTGCTTGTCCACCAATTTTACCGATACCGATACCTGCACCTATTGCGGCCAAACCACCACCAACTGCGGCACCTAACTTTGCAATCTCTGCTGCTAATAATAATGAAATCATAGTCGTAATTTTTTTAATTGTTATTTTTGTTATTAGTTTTATTTATCCTTAGTTCTTTGCATGTCCATGTACATGGGCAAGTGAGATGAATACCGCGCTGAGCATTGTGAACACCAAGGCTTGGATGAAGCAGACAAGCACTTCCAAAAGCATCATGAAAATGCTCATTCCAACGCTTACGACGGTCATTAAAGAGCCTGCGGCAGCGTTAATGCCGAACATTATGAATATTATGCAAGCCAATGATATCGCTATTGCATGACCTGCCATCATGTTGGCGAAAAGTCGAATCATCAATGCCAACGGCTTTGTGAAGATACTGAAAAACTCGATGAAAGGCATTAATGGTACCGGCACTTTAAGCCACGTCGGCACTTCAGGCCAGAATATGTCTTTCCAATAAGCTTTAGTTCCGGTAAAGTTCGTTATCAAGAACGTGCAAAGTGCCAAGAAGAACGTTATGGTTATGTTTCCAGTAAGATTACCGCCTCCTGGAGGGAATGGTACGATGCCCATCACGTTGGCAAGGAATATGAAGAAAAAGCAAGTCAACAGGTAAGGAGCATACTTGTCGGCTTCTTTCCCTAATGACGCCTTTACTACATCGTCGTATATGTACATGATGAACATGTGCATGAAACCGGTAAAACCTTTCGGGGCCGGGTCTTCCGGTTTATGCTTCTTGCACCAATTTGCTGGGATTAGTACGCATAATAAGAGGAGGATTGCGTCGATGAACAAGACAACTACCGTTTTTGTTATCGATATGTCGAAAGGACGCACTTCCGTCCCGTTGACCTTCTCGCAAATCTTGTTTTCGTTAGCTTCACTGCCTGATATGTATAAACCATAAGGTCCCGGACGATTGCCTTGTGCGTCTTTCGCTTCGGCAAATTCGTCGCTGCAGAAAACGTGCCATCCTGTGGAACTCTTCACGATTATTGGAAGATGGAGCGTTACGTGGTGCCCGTTCACAGTCGTAATATGCCAGTCGTAAGAGTCTTGGATATGTCCGAACAGGATTTCCTGTAGGTTGATCCCTTTTTCCTCTTCCGTTTGGACTGCAGCTTGGACTGGAGCAACGAAAGCCATCAGCAGTACTATAAAAAGCAATTGCCTGATATGTTTCATTTTTCAATCTTTAGATTATTGTTCTTTTCAATGCGGGCGAAAAACACACTGTCGAATATTAGCATGACCAAATAAAAAGCAAAAAACACGAAAACAAAGTTGAGTATTGCTTCTTTGTCATTCCGGCTTATTACGCAAAATATGACGACAACCAACGCCGCCGTAATCAAGCGTATCGCCGATGCTGCAAGATAGAATTTCGCCATTGTGCCAGGCGCGGACCTTGCCACGCATTTCCATAACGCACCATAGGCAAAATTAATCACAACAGTATATAAGACGCTGACGGCCAAAGCATTAATCAACGAAATGTCAAGCCAGTTTACTGCGACCGCTATGATTACTGCGAATGTCAATGCCGCTGTCAGCCATAAACTGTGTTTGCAATACCGTTTGCTCGTTTCGTCTATTTGTCTTATGTCCATGACAATCTTAGTTCAGCTCCACACAGAGGTTTACTACGTTTTTCTGGACTTCAACAAAGCCTCCGGTTATCGTGAGGCTGTTTCGTCCTTCGTCTGTGGAATATTCAACAACTCCCGGTTGTAAAGACGAGATTATCGGCGCATGGTCGTTCAGAATTTCAAAACTGCCTTTTGTGCCCGGAACCAATACGCTTTTTACCGGCCCGTCAAACTCAATCTTTTCCGGTGATATGATTTTTAATTTCAATCCCATATCGTGTGAATTTATCAATTACCACCCTTGGCCGTCTCAAGAAGTTTCTTGCCCTTGGCTATAGCGTCTTCTATGGTTCCGACATTCAAGAATGCCTGTTCGGGTAAGTCGTCAACTTCGCCGTCAAGTATTGCGTTGAAGCCCTTGATTGTTTCCTCGATAGGAACCATGACTCCGGGAAGTCCGGTGAACTGTTCGGCAACGGTGAACGGTTGTGATAAGAATCGCTGCACGCGCCGTGCCCTGTTTACGGTGAGCTTGTCTTCGTCTGACAATTCGTCCATACCAAGGATTGCGATGATGTCTTGCAGCTCCTTGTAATGTTGTAGGATCTCTTTCACCCTCTGCGCGCATTCATAGTGCTCCTTGCCGACAATCAGCGGGTCGAGGATACGCGATGTGCTGCCGAGGGGGTCTACTGCCGGATAAATGCCAAGCTCCGCTATCTTACGGCTTAATTCGGTCGTCGCGTCAAGATGGGTGAAGGTCGTTGCGGGAGCAGGGTCGGTCAAGTCGTCTGCCGGTACGTATACAGCTTGTACCGACGTGATACTTCCGTTCTTTGTGGATGTGATGCGTTCCTGCATCGTACCCATTTCGCTTGCGAGTGTCGGCTGGTATCCGACTGCTGAAGGCATACGGCCCAACAGTGCCGAAACTTCCGAACCGGCCTGTGTGAAACGGAATATGTTATCGATGAAGAACATGATGTCGGTCGCTTCGCCGCCTTTCCCTCCATGGTCACGGAACTCTTCTGCTACGGTCAGTCCTGACAGGGCTACTGAAGCGCGTGCGCCAGGCGGCTCGTTCATCTGTCCGTAAACAAGCGTGGCTTGCGATTTTTTTAGTTCTTCGGGATCGACTAAAGACAAGTCCCATTTACCTTCTTCCATCGCTTTCCTGAATTTCTCGCCATAGCGTATTACGCCCGATTCAAGCATGTCCCTGATAAGGTCGTTGCCTTCGCGTGTACGTTCACCGACACCTGCGAACACTGAATAACCGTTATGGCCTTTTGCGATGTTGTTGATCAGCTCCATGATGAGCACCGTCTTGCCTACGCCGGCAACGCCGAACAAGCCGATCTTTCCACTTTTCATGTATGGCTTCAACAAGTCTATGACTTTTATTCCGGTGTCGAGCATTTCTTTGTGGGTTGACAGTTCGTCGAATTTCGGGGCTTCGCGGTGGATGGGGTAGGCCCCTTTCATGTCCAATGGCTTCATGCCGTCAATAGGCTGTCCTATGACGTTCATCATGCGCCCTTTTATTTGTTCGCCTGCGGGCATAAGGATGGGTTGCCCCGTAGAAACGACTTCCAATCCGCGTTGAAGTCCGTCGGTGTTGTCCATGGCGACGCATCTTACGGTGTCTTCACCGATATGCTGTTGAACCTCGATGATCAGTTCACGGCCGTCGGGGCGTTTTACTGAAAGCGCATCATAAATTTTAGGCAACACTTTCTCAGGATCAACACCTTTCGTGTCAAAGTAGACATCTATTACAGGGCCGATGATCTGGGAAATATGTCCTTTAATTTGTTCCATAAGTATTTACTTTTTAAGCATGTATTTTTCAAAACGCAAAATTACTAAATAGTTTCTTATCGGCAAAATAAATCTTGCAAACTTTTCTGCCGTAAACTTTTATTTGCATTCTTAAAAATACATTTTGAAAACTTTGATATTTGATATGGCGTTTTATATGCTTAACTCGTCCAGGACTGTTATGAGTTTCTTGTCAAACGGTTTGTCGGAGCGGATGGCTTCGCTTAGCGGTACGTAAACAACCTCGTTGTTGCGTACTCCTACCATTATGTTGCGTTGTCCCTGCAGTATGGCGTCGACAGCGCCTACGCCGGTGCGGCTTGCAAGTATGCGGTCGTGTGCCGACGGTCTTCCTCCGCGCTGCAAGTGCCCGAGGATTGACACTCTTACGTCGTAGTCGGGGAATTCGTTGCGCACGCGGTCGGCATAATACAAGGCTCCGCACTTTGGGCTTTCCGAGACGATTACTATGCAACTCTTCTTGCTCTTCCTGATACCCCGCTCCATGAAGCGTGCCAACTGGTCGACGTCAGTCGAATCTTCAGGTATGATGGCCGCCTCTGCGCCGGAAGCTATTGCGCTGTTTTGCGCAAGATAGCCTGCGTCGCGGCCCATAACCTCGATGAAGAATATTCTTTCATGGCTTTGCGCCGTGTCACGGATCCTGTCTACGCATTCGACGATAGTGTTTAATGTCGTATCGTAGCCGATGGTTGAATCGGTTCCATACAAGTCGTTGTCGATGGTGCCGGGAAGGCCTATGCAGCAGACGTCGTGCTCTTGGGCGAAATTCATGGCTCCGGTTAGCGAGCCGTTGCCGCCGATGACAACCAGTGCGTCGATGCCGTTGGCTACCATGTTGTCGTAAGCTTTCTGCCTGCCTTCGGGTGTCTTGAACTCGTCGCTTCTGGCGGTTTTAAGGATGGTGCCTCCCGACATGATTATGCCGCTGACGTTTTCTGTGGTGAAATCAGCTATCTCGTTGTTAATAAGGCCGTCGTAACCGCGGTAAATGCCTTTGATGTTGAATCCTTTGCAAATTCCGGCTCTTGTCACCGCGCGTATTGCGGCATTCATTCCGGGGGAGTCGCCTCCGGAGGTCAAAATACCAATTGTCTTGATTCTACCCATAATTTATTCTGTTATTTGATTATAATCAGTTTGTCAGTTTAGTGCCCACATTACGATCATGCCGATTAGCCAGCCTATCAGTGCTACGAATCCTACTTTCTTGAAATACCAGCCCACATGGACACGTTCCATCTTCATAAGGGCCAGTCCGCTGACGGAGCCTAATGGCAGTATGTTGCCTCCCATTGCGGAACAGAAGGCTATTATTTTCCAGTATATCCCGTTTTGGACGAACGACGACATGTAAGCGGGATCGGAAAACTGTTGCAGGCTTTCGGCGGCCGTCACAGGATATATGGAGACGAAGCTCATGCATGTGGCGAAAGAGTCAAGCACGCAACTGACGCATGCGGTGACGGCGCCCATTATCCAGACGTTGTGTATGCTCGTTGTGCAGAAATGGGCAAAATGCGATACTATTCCAGTCTCGTGGACGGCTCCGATCGCGAGCATGATTCCCATGACGAAAAGCATCAGTTGGATGATGCCGTATTGGAGGGCGCGTGGCACGGGGCGTTGTATCATCTGGTCGGCGTTCATGAGCTTATGGTTGAAGATTTCGTTCACTATCCATAAGACCGAAAGTACGCACAATGCTCCGAGGAACGGACTTAGTTTCGTTATATTATGGAATGTGGGGATGAACCACAAGCCGCCGATTCCTAAAATCAGCATTACTATGCGCTGCCATTTGTTTAGGTTCGTGTCGTCGCCCCTGTAAGGCATTGTTGTGCATTGCAGGTCGGTATGTTCAGGAAGGCTTCGTCCGAGCCAGTATGTGGGCAAGGCCCATGCGATGAGGCATGGCAGTGCGAGCGACGCTGAAAAGTTTGTCGCCGTTACGGCTCCCGTGCTCCAAAGCACAAGGCCGTTAGGGTCGCCTATGACGGTCAGCGCTCCTCCGCAGTTGGCCGCCAATACAATGGCGCAACCGTAAATCATGCGTTGCCTTCGGTTGGGAAGAAGCTTGTGCATCAGGACCAGCATCATCGTCGTTGTCGTAAGGTTGTCAAGGTTGGCCGAGATGGCGAATGTTATTATTGACATTATCCATAACAGCTTCTTGCTGTTGCGTGTCTTGAGCAATTCCTGCAGGAAATCAAAGCAGCCGTTGTTGTTCAGTATTTCTACAATGGTCATCGTTGCCAATAGGAACAGTACGATCTCGGCGCTTTTGCCGACATATTTTATGAAAATGTCTTGGGCTATGTATTGCTTGACGGATGAGCCTGTAGTTGCAGCTCCGGAAAGGAAGTCCGCGTATCCCTCTGCATGTTGGGACATTACGAAGTCGGTTCCGTAGCAGATGTAGAGCACCCATCCGGCCGTGCCTGCGAACATTGCTATGGCCGCCCGGTTCACGTTCGTGGCGTATCCCGTGGCTATTAGAACGTACCCAATCAGTAATATTGAAACAATTACGAGTGCCATGTTTTTTTCATAATTCAGCTACAAAATTACGAAATAATATCAAGATGAGGAAAAATTAATCGGGAAAATATTTAAGTTTAACGAGAATTTAACCTAATAAAAAAGTTACGATTATGGCCGAAAAAATTACGGATGGTAAATTTTCGTCTACGAACTCATCTATACTTTTCATGGAATATAGCCTTGCACCCGAGGTCGCGAAAAGTTTAGACTGATTCCGCATGAAAACGGAAAAAGAGATTCCGCCGGTGTGGAATCTCTTTTTCTGCCGTGGTGTTATAAGTCTGCGTCTTTATATAAATACCGCTTGATGCTCTTCTTGGGTGTCTTTTCAAACTCCTCGTCTTGCAGCTTAAACGCGGATACTTTGCTGTATGAAGGTATTATTTGGTTTAGCTCGATAAGATTCTGTTCCATGACTTGTTGCAGGTCCTCTTTCGAGAATCCCAAACTCTTTGCCTCTTCGTAGTCAGGGTAAATCAACGCCACAAGTTTTTCTCCCTTCTGTATGATAAGGCTTTCAACTACAAGCGTCATGCTGTTCAGTTTGTCTTCTATTTCTTCAGGGTATATGTTTTGGCCGTTTGCGCCGAGCAGCATGTTTTTGCTTCTTCCCTTGATAAAGACGTAGCCGTCTTCGTTCATAAGGGCAAGGTCGCCTGAGTGGTACCAGCCTTCACCGTCGAGTGCAAGGCGTGTTGCCTCTTCGTTTTTGTAGTATCCGAGCATCGTGTTCGTGCCCCGCGCAAGCAGTTCTCCGGGAATGTTTTGAGGGTCGGGGCTTTCTATTTTAACTTCCATGTGTATTACGGCTTTTCCGCACGATGTCGGTAAGAACTCTTTCCAGTCGGTGTAGGTTATTATTGGGGCGCATTCGGTGGCGCCGTATCCTACTGTTACCGGGAAGTCGATGCTTTTCAAGAACGCTTCGACTTCTTTGTTGAACGGGGCTCCGCCTACCACAATCTCGTAAAGGTTGCCGCCGAACGCTTCGAAAACTTCCTCGTAAATGCGCTGCTTCACTTTCTTGCTTATCACAGGCATGTTCATCAGCAGGCGCATCTTGTGGGTTTGTATTTTCGGGAATACCTTTTTCCTTATGATTTTTTCTATTACGAGGGGAACGGCTATTATTATCGCCGGCTTGATGTCCGTGAACGCCTGAGCTATCATAGCCGGACTCGGCAGGCGGGTAAGGAAGAATATGTGGCAACCGTGGCAGAACTGGAACAGGAATTCGAACGACATTCCGTACATGTGGGCCATGGGAAGGATGCTTACCGTATTAGATCCTTTTGAGATGTGCGACCCGAGCATTTTCAGCGTGAAATCAAGGTTGCCCCAAAGGGCGCGGTAGGGGAGCATCACTCCTTTTGAGAACCCCGTCGTTCCGCTGGTGTAGTTGATGAGGGCAAGTTCTTCCGGACTTTCCTCAATATAATAATGTACGTTGTTTGAGCGGAACGCCTTTGGGTATTTTTTCCCGAAGAGTTCGTTAAGATGTTCCCTTGCGTATGTCAGTTTGTCTGTTCTTGACACGAGCAGCGAATAGTCGGGAATGTAGATGACGCCTTCGATGTCGGGCATTTTTGTTGCGTCGATCGTCTTTGCCACAACGTCGCCGACGAAGAGGAGTTTCGCCTCGCTATGGTTCACGACGTTGTATATCTGGTCGGGCGTGAATTCGTGCTGCACTGGTACGGCGACCGCTCCGTATGTGAGAGTCGCAAGGAATGCCACGGCCCAATTTGCGCTGTTGCGGCCGCAGATGGCGATTTTGTCGCCTTTTTCCACTCCGCTGTTCTCAAACATGATATGCAGCTTCTCTATCTTCCTTGCCACATCTTTATATTGCAGCGTTACGCCCTTATAGTCTGTCAATGCGTCGAGATCCCAGTTCTCAATAACGCTTTTCTCGATGTACGAGTTGAAACTTGGTATTGATTCCATTGCACAAAATTCAAAAATTTGTGCAAAGGTAGGCTATTTTATGCACATATCAAAATTATTTGTGCAGTTTTTGTGGTCGGAATATCTGTTTATTTGTTCTCGTATTGGTTTTGTCTTTCACTATTGCAGATTGCCGGTGGTTGGTTCGTTTTACGGAACACGGCAGTTTCCCATGTGAAAGCCGGCCTTTTGTTATAAAAAAGGCCACCTTTAGCAAGCTAAAAAGTGGCCTTTTGTAAAAGTGGTGACGGTCAGCCTGTTATTGGCTGATGTCGGCCGGGTAGTGTTATTCGGCGTAATATATTTTCAGTGATAAGAAGCGTATTTGTGACGGAGTACTTGTTTGTGTGCTCACATTGGTGAGTGTCAGTTCGTTTGTAGAAGCGTCTGTAACCGTCAGTATGTTCCCATTGGCACTTATCTTGCCGGATGAAGTTGTTACGTCACCAGAGGCGTTGCATATAATGTTGTTGTACGTGTCACATTCCATTTCGATTCCGACTATGGTTTGTGTGGAGTTTATCTTCAACGAGTTTTTAGGATACATGCGTATGTTCGTTCCGTTGTCATAATATTTGGGTGGGTTTTGGTTGCCTCCGCCGTCGAATGTAAGCGTTGTGCCGTCGGCAAGCGTGAGCGTTCCCAAGGCTTCGCCGTTTGTAAGGCCCAACGTGCTTACGTCTACGGTTATGCTGTTGCCGCTTATTTCACCGTCACCGGGCTGGTCGCCGCCGCTTTCGGAATCACCTTCTTTTACAGTCAGGTTTTTTACCTCCCATGTGCCTGAGCTTGCTTCGCATGAATAGTAAAGCGCAATGACTATGTTGTCCTTACCGATGAACTCAGCCGGTACACTGGCAGAGTATGTGCTCCATGTTGTCCAGTCGCGTCCTTCGGTCAGTGTGCCGGTTATGTCTGTCCATGTAGTAGTCGTCGGGTCGCCCGTATAGTTGTCTGTTATCAGTACGAGGTTGTTGACTCCTTCAATGGGTTCACCGTAGTTTGTAACATAACGCAGGATGTATTCAAAGGAGATTGTCGTTCCTTTGGATGCTCCGAGGTCTATGGCCGGAGATACGAGGAAACTCTCTGACGGAGTCGTATTTTGGCTTGCGTTGTCATATCCGCTGGCTTTTGCCGAACTGAAATCGATAATCCACGGTGTGCCCTTTATTGTGTTGACAGTGAATACGCCGAAGTCGTTGGCGAAACTCTCGTCTATGTAAATGCCGTCTGTAGGTGTATCAGGTGTTTCCGGTGTTTCTTCTACTTCGCCTTCTTCTATGGTCATGCTTTTTACTTCCCATGTTGAAGAATACGATTCCGTGCAAGAATGTCGCAATGCGATGACAATTTTGCTGTTCATGAATTTACTTGGAATATTCATGCTCTTCTCGTAGAAATCGAAACTTGAATTTAATCCGTCCGTGTTATAAGTCAATTGTTCCCATGTGGCAGTATTGACATCTCCGGCGTAGTTGTTGCTTATGAGTACGGAGTTGTTTTCATTAATGTCACCTCTTTCATAATTTAGTGCCATGTTGATTGTTACGTATGCTTTCTCAACATCGGTAAGGTCTACAGTCGGGCCTACGAGCCATGTTGTGCCGGCTTGGTTTTCTTTTATTCCGTCACCGTTGAAATCCTGGTATCCGGTAACCATCGCACTTGAATAATCATTATACCATTCAAGTGTTCCGCTTGAAGATACCGACGTGAAATTTCCGAGCGAACTTGTGAAGCTTTGATCAAGCAGTACGCCTTCTGGTAAAACGGGCTCGTTAGTGTTGTCGTTAGGATCGTCGTATGGTGCGGGAACGTCTTCGCAACTCGTGAATGTGAACGCCGTCAAGGTGAGGGCGAGCATTGGATATAATATCTTTTTCATAATAAAATGTTTTCTTTATGTTTGGTGAAATGTTGTTTATTCTGCTTGTTTGAAGTCTCCGTCTTGGCGCATCAGTATCTGCCATGTGTCGCGGTAGCGTGTGAATATGCCTACAAGGTCTACTTCCCCTTCGGGCATTACTGTGCCCGCAAAGTCGGCGTAAGTGCTCGTGCGCACTACGAGGCGTGTGCTGTTATTGACCGAACGGTTAACCGCATTGCCGGCTTGAACGTCTTTTTCCGGTGCGAAAGTGCGCTTGCCGTTGGCTTGCGAGAGTGTTACTCCGCGTGCTATCATCAGCCTGCCGCAGTTCTCTTTCATGTAGCCGTCGTCGTTTATCTTGTCGAGGTCGAATTCGAGCGTGTCTATTTGCGACGCGTCGGCGGCTCCCATGAGCTTGAAGTGCTCCTGCCACAGCGTGCGGTTCATACGGCTCGGCGAAGTGTATCCGCTGTTGCTGGTGTAGGGGGTGCCTATTTGCGGCTGGTTGCCGTAGGTGCCTATGTAAAGGTCTTTCAGGCTTACGAGTATCTCCTGGCCTACGGGTAGGTAACCCCAAAGCCCTCCTTGCGCAATGCAGATGAGTATTCCGCCGGTGCCGTCGTCGACGGCTATCTGGTTGTAGATGTTTCCGCCGATGTCGTTTCCGGTCACGCGGGCCTTTATCTGTATGTCTTCGGTTATGCGCGCCGTGTCGGTCTGCTCGGTAAGGGCGTACGAGTACATGTCCTTAAGCTCGGCTATGGTCACGACGTTGGCTTCCTGAAGGTTGTTGTTACCGTAGGGATAGACGTTGCCCGTGGGGTCGTCCCAATCTTCTTCCATGCATGATGTCACAGCCGCTCCGATGATTAAGGCGGTGATGGCCAGTCTTATGTATCCAAGTTTTTTCATTTTTGTCTGTTTTTAGAATCTGTAAGTGATGTTCAGCATGCCGTTGGTGCCGTAGGCGTAGAACCTCATCGGGTTGCGCGAGAAGCGGTAGGCGCGTATGTTGCCTGAGTTTGTGTAGTCGCTTCGGCTCTGCTCGTATCCGCCGGTGCAGAGGTTTTGGTTGTTAAGTATGTTGGTAATCATGAGGTTTATCGAGAGCTGGCCGCGCTTCAGGTAGATGCTGCGGCCGATTGAGCCGTCGACCATGAAGCCGCCGTGCCCCTTTGCCTGTTCTACGGCTGAGGGCAGCACGTTGCCGTCGTTGTCGTAGATGTTTCCGGTGACGCCCTGCCTTGTGTCGAGCGTGCTTGCGTAGCGGTAGCTCGGGGCGTAAGACAGGTAGATGCGGTCGTAGTAGTTGCAGTTCAGGTCGATGTACCATCCGCCTCTATGGTAGCTCAGCCCGAGGCTGGCGGCGGTGAGCGGCGTGCCCGAGTCGCGCATGTCCTTGTTGTATACGATTTCGTCGGTGTACTCGGCGCTTGTTGAGTTCATGTAGCGCACGTTGGAGTTGTTCTTGATTTTCGCCTCGCTGATTTGGCCGATGAGGTTTATGTCGAACGAGCTTGTGACCTTGAAGCGCAGTCCCGCCTCTACGCCGTAGTACTCTTTTTCGATGTTCGTGAGCGATACGTAGGAGAACGAGTTGATGTCGTCGAAGTAATAGTTCTGCCAGTCGGTCACGTCGGTCAGGTAGCTGTAATAGGCATTGATGTTTGCGTGCAGCCAATATGTCTGGAGCTGGTAGCCTATTTCGGTGCTGAATACTTTTTCGTTCTTGAGGTTTGTCACGAAGTCGTTGTTTATTTCAGGCGATGCGAAAGCAGTGCGCGCCTGCGGTGCGCGGAGTTCGTAGCCTGCGCCTACGGTAAGCGTGTTGCCGCGCCCGAGGTTCCAGCTTGTGCCGAGCTTCACGCCTCCGTCGAGGAATTGCGCAGTCTTGCTCTTGCCGTATGAGTTGTTGGCGGCAAGTCCGTTGCGCATCTTTCCGTCGCGTTGCATTGACGTGTAGCCGATCTTTCCGGCCACGGTGTAGTGCAGTATTCCCCAGTCGTGGCTGAAGCTCGTCCACGCCTTGGCGTTGTTCACGAGCAGGTTGTAGTCGTAGCCGAAGCGGTCGCCCTCGCGTACCACGGCGTTGCGGCGGTTGAGGTCGTACTGTATTTCGTCGGAGTTGCGGTCGTATGTGCCGAGGGCGTATGTGTTTATGTTATGGTAGGTGGTGGCTCCGAGTAGGTCTTCCATAGTCTGGTAGTGCATGCCCTTGTTCGACGAGCCTATGATGCCTACGTTCCAGCTCATGTTCTTGTTAAACTGTTTGTTCAGTGTTGATGCCAGTGTGAACGTCAGCGCGTCGTTGTGCTTGGCCTGTATGTAGTAGATGGCGTCCTGCCCTTGCGCGGCGGCCTGGTTGTTGGAGTAGTACAGGCGGTCCCAGTTTATCTGGCGGTTGGCCTTAGAGCTTGTCCAGAAGGCGTATGCGCGGTTCCAGTCGGCCAAGGCTTGCGGCGTGCGGTTGGCCGCGTCAGTTTCATCCCATACGTCGTAGTAGCTGCTGGGCATGTTCTTCCAATAGCTGGGGTGGGGGTTGTCGGCGTTGTTGTAGTTAAGTTTCGTGCTTTGGTACATGGTGTATTTGCCGAGCAGCGATGTGGTCAGCTTCGTGTCGTCGTTGATGTTCCAGTCCCATGTCAGCATGGCCGTAGGCGAATAGTCGTTCACCACGCGCGAGTTGCGCTTTTTGCCGTTCTGGTATCCCCAGTATGGGTTGTAGTATCGGTCGTCGGCCAGCCAGTACATTTCGTCGGTGCCGGCGCCCTGCGAGGCGCGCTCGGTGGGGTTGCCCCATGTTACGAGCGATAGCGAATGGCGGCCGTCGCCGAACACTTTCTGCGCTCCGAGGAAGTATGACAGTGAGTTGTAGAACGTGCCTTCCACATACCCCTCGCTGGCCCAGCGGTAAGTGACGTTGGCCGAGAACGCCCAGCCCTTGTCGTTTAGTCCCGAGTTGAATGTGTACATTCCGCGCAGGGTGTAGCTGCGGTTGGCTCCGCTCAGCGTAAGCCTGTGGCCTGTCGGCATGGATGCCGGGCGGAAGTTGTAGTTGTTCGAGCCGCCCATGGCAGGCATCGAGAAATTGTTGCTCTCGAACGGAAGCGCTGATTCCATGTTTCTCGTCTGCTGGTTGAGGCCGCCTACCCACGAGTAGCGGAATTGGCCCGTCTCCATGTCGTTTATCGGAGTTCCGTTGATGTAGATGTCGTTATACCTCTGGTCGAGTGCGCGGTAACGGAAGCGCATCGGCGAGAACAGGTAGCCTACTTCGCTCGCGTAGATGTTCGAGTTGGAGTTGATTATCGACACGTTTTGCGACATGTCGTCGTCTTCGCCCAGCTGAGCCTCCGTGAACGTGAACGCCGTCTCGCTCATTACGGCGCCCTTGAGCCCGATTGAGTCGCTTTGCGCGAAAGACAACGGAGCGTAGCACAGGGCGGCCGCTGCTATTATCAGCTTGTTATGCATAAATTTTGTTTTTGTTAATACTCGTTGCAAAGTTAAGCGAAATTGGATTAACTTCAAAACAATTGTACGATTTTATGAATCATGGCAATTGTTTTTTTAACGCAAGCGTAACGTCTTAATACTTTACGTGTATTTTTCAGGGTGTTTGTAGCAGCTTGTGACAGCCGCGTCGTCGAATATCCTTGACGTTACGGTGCGTAAGGATGTAACTCGTTGAGTATCAATTGGTATTATACCTCTCGGCAAAAGCTTGCCTTCGGCCATGTAAAAGCTTGTCGCTTGGCTTGCGAAAGCTAACCTTTTACTGCCTGAAAGGGTTCATCCGCAAATCTTTTGGATGTGTGTATGATACAATAACAAACATCCTACTATAATCCAAACGGTTGGCAACTGTCATGCCGCCCCCGATGCGGCATGACAGTTGCCAACCGTTTGGATTATAGTAGGATGTAGTCATAAACAAAAAGGATAAGCTTATGGATTAATATTTATGAATATCCGCAATCGGCCAA
>CALUIJ010000010.1 GCA_944320675.1 uncultured Prevotella sp. | reverse complement strand
CGTTCTTCGACAAGGACGGGTGCCCCTTCGACTGTTCGCCCGAGCAGACGCTGCACCGCGCGGCCGCTGCGTTCACTGAGGCCACGGGCATGACTTACGAGGCGATGGGCGAGCTTGAGTATTACGTGATAGCCGAAGACGACGGGATGTTTCCCGCCGTCGACCAGCGCGGCTACCACGAGTCAGACCCGTTCGCCAAGTTCAACGAGTTCCGCAAGAAGTGCATGGCTTACATAGCGCAGACCGGCGGACAGACCAAGTACGGCCACTCGGAGGTGGGCAACTTCACCGCCGACGGCAAGGTGTACGAGCAGAACGAGGTGGAGTTCCTGCCGTGCCCCGTGGAGAGCGCCGCCGACCAGCTGGTCTTGGCCAAGTGGGTGATACGCAACCTGGCTTACGAATACGGTCTCGACGTGACGTTCGCCCCGAAGATAACCGTAGGCAAGGCCGGTTCGGGCATGCACGTACACATGCGCATGATGAAGGACGGGCGCAACTGCATGGTATCCGGCGGCAAACTGTCTGGCGAGGCGCGCCGCGCCATTGCGGGGATGATGACGCTCGCCCCGTCGATAACGGCCTTCGGCAACAAGACTCCCGTGTCTTACTTCCGCCTTGTGCCCCACCAGGAGGCGCCGACGAGCGTTTGCTGGGGCGACTGCAACCGCTCGGTGCTCGTGCGCGTGCCGTTAGGCTGGACTTCGGGAAAGGACATGTGCGCACAGGCCAACAGCCTGGAGAAGGAAGTGAACGGCGACACCACGCAGAAGCAGACCGTCGAGATGCGCTCGCCCGACGCTTCGGCCGACGTTTACCAGCTTATGGCCGGATTGTGCGTGGCATGCCGCACGGGGCTCGAAATGGACGAAAAGCATGCTCTTGACTTAGCCGCCGACAAGTATGTGGCCCTCGGCGAGAGCGGCAGCGACAACGACAAGTTCGAGCAGCTGCCCGACTGCTGTACGGCGTCGGCCGACTGGCTTGAAAAGCACCGCGGCATGTACGAGGCCCGCGGAGTGTTCTCGCCGCGCATGATAGACGGCATCATCAACAAGCTGCGCCGCTTCGACGACGCCGACCTGCGCGCGGCCGCCGAGAAAGACGCCGACCTTATGCAGCGGCTTGTGCGCGAATCGTTCTACTGCGGATAACAAAATAATTAAGAGTTAAGAATTAAGAGTTAAGAAAATATGAATTCCTTTTTTACCGACAAGGCATATTTTCTTAACTCTTAATTCTTAACTCTTAATTCTCATATTTTGAATTTATTCCCTTTTTGCTTTTTCCCTTTGGAAAATATCAATTATCTTTGCATAAAGTTTTGTCGATATGAAACTTGTTACGCAGGCAATGCAGCAGCTTGCCTGCTTGTTGACTTGTCAACTTGTTTACTGATAAAAGGATATGAGCAGAAAGAAAAAACCGTTACCGATATTAGAGAACGTCACAATAACCGACTATGCGGCCGAGGGAAAGTCGTTGGCGAGGGTCAACGACCTTGTAGTGTTCGTGCCGTTCGCCGTGCCCGGCGACGTAGTCGACCTGCAGGTACGCCGCAAGAAGCACAGCTATTGCGAGGCCGAGATAATAAGGTTTGTCAAGCCGAGCGGCATAAGGGTCGAGCCGCGGTGCGCCCACTTCGGCGTGTGCGGCGGCTGTAAGTGGCAGAACGTGCCGTATGCCGAGCAGCTGAAGATGAAGCAGCGGCAGGTGTACGACCAGCTTACGCGCATAGGCAAGGTGGAACTGCCTGAGATAAGGCCCATACTCGGGTCGGAAAAGACATACGGATACCGCAACAAACTTGAGTTCGGCTGCTGCAACAAGCGCTGGCTTACCAAGGAAGAGATTGCCGCAGGCACTGAGTATTCGCAAATGAACGCCATCGGATTCCATATCACCGGGGCGTTCGACAAGATACTGCCGGTGGAGAAGTGCTTCCTGATGGACGACCTGCACAACCGCATACGCAACTCAATACGCGACTACGCTTACGCCACAGGCATGACGTTCTACGACCTCCGCGGCAAGCACGGACTGCTGCGCGACATCGTTATACGCAACTCTGACACGGGCGAATGGATGGTGCTTGTGCAGTTCCACTACGACGAGGAAGGCGACGACGTGCGCGCAAAGGCGTTGATGCAACACATAGCCGACGGTTTCCCCGAGGTTACCGCCCTGCTTTACGTTGACAACCAAAAGGCCAACGACACGTACAACGACTTGGAGTTGCAGGTGTTCAAGGGCAACGACCACATCTTCGAGACCATGGACGGACTGAGGTTCAAGGTCGGGGCGAAGAGCTTTTACCAGACCAACACGGAGCAGGCCTTCCGCCTTTACTCCGTAGTGCGCGACTTCGCAGGGCTTACCGGCGGCGAACTCGTCTACGACCTTTACACGGGTACGGGCACGATAGCCAACTTCGTGTCGCGTTACGCGCGCAAGGTGGTAGGCATAGAGTATGTGCCCGAGGCTATAGAGGACGCCAAGGTTAATTCCGAAATCAACGGCATCGGCAATACGGACTTCTACGCCGGCGACATGAAAGACATCCTTACCGACGGTTTCATAGCCGTGCACGGCCGCCCCGACGTGATAATAACCGACCCGCCTCGCGCCGGGATGCATCCCGACGTGGTGCAGACAATCATACGCACGGCCCCGCGCCGCATCGTTTACGTAAGCTGCAACCCCGCCACGCAGGCGCGCGACCTTGCAATGCTCGACCAATATTATAAGGTGGAGGCTGTGCAGCCTGTCGACATGTTTCCGCATACGCCGCATGTGGAGAACGTCGTTCTGTTGGAAAAAAGAGATTAAGACGAACTTAAACATATCGTTAAATGTTAAAGAATAAATGTTTCGTAAAAAGTAACGCCGCAGGCTTTTTCACCTTCCTGCTTTTTTACCTTTTCACCTTTTCCGTTGCTTCGGCACAGGAAAAGGCCGAGGTTTTCAGCAAACCGAAGTTCAGCGGTTATGCCATAGGGCAGTACCAATACAACGGACAACATGGGGCGGAGAGCAATTCGTTCAACCTGAGGATGGTGCGCATGTCGTTGAGCGGACGCATACTCGGCGACTTCGCGTATTTGCTTCAGGGCCAGGTGAACGGCAATACTTCGACGCTCGGCGACAGTCCGAGGATGGTTGATGTTTACATTGAGTGGCAGAAGCTGCCGTTCCTGAAGATAAAGGCCGGACAGTTCAAGCGCCCCTTCACGTTCGAGAACCCGATGAACCCGATAGACCAAGGCTTCATGGGCTACTCGCAGAACATTATGAAGCTCGCCGGATTCAACGACCGGGTGGGTGAACACTCGTCGAACGGCCGCGACATAGGCGTGCAGGTGCAAGGCGACTTGGTTAAGACGGCATCGGGCCGTCCGCTCTTGCATTACCAGGTAGGCGTGTTCAACGGCCAGGGCATCAACACGAAAGACGTTGACAACCGGAAAGACGTTATCGGCGGAGCATGGGTTATGCCGGTCGAAGGGTTGCGCATTGGCGCGTTCGGATGGACTGGCTCATACGCGCGAAAGGGCTCGGACG
>CALUIJ010000009.1 GCA_944320675.1 uncultured Prevotella sp. | reverse complement strand
TATGCATAACTGTCTGATTATGACCGCAAAAGTAAATTCAAATCCGTTGACTCCAAAATCGCTTATAACAAATTGAATTTCAATAATTTCAAAGAACTACTATGATTTTTTAGTGGACACTAATGTTATAATCAAAATAATTTCCGGTTTGATAACGATAACAGTTTCCACCTTTCTTACTATTCTTATCATTATTATCCGGTGCCCACGTCGGCAAACAAACGTCCGGTTGATAAAGCACATAATGCCGGGCCGTCGAACTGCCAGGCATCCAAGAATCCGTAACTACCTTTCCGTTATTATAGCCAGTCCACTCCACCGGGGATTCCCTGCGGATTTGAAGAATCGTCTCATATTTAGTTTCATCAAGAGTTTCATATTGTTCACGTTTAGGTATATAGCCGGACAACAACGCCATACGGTCGTCGGCTCCCGGAGCGCCCTCATTGGGGAAACCTCCCAAAACCTTTACCTTATCGCGTATGACAAAGCCTTTGTAATCCGTATAAATGCCTGCGGCAACCCAGACTTCAACACGGTCTTCCTCAGGCAATTGTTCATTCAGCCTTGCCGCCTTTTCTACAGCATATTGCAAACCGCTGACATACCGTTCCTTACGGTCGTTAGTAATCGTATTGTAATTACCTCCTTTCGTATTACCAGAGTTATCCCAGAAGCCGCCGTAACATCCGGCTGCAGGGCCGTAACTGCCGCCCCGGTAGTTTTCATAATCATACGACGACGGCTTTAACTCCCCGTCTCTAACTATATAAAAACCAGCATCGGTCTTTTCCAAATCACATACGGCATTTCCATTTATAGCATTCTCCCACGACGTGCCGTCGCCGGCCGTTTTCACATCCATGCTTGGGTCGCCGTCACTTTCCTCACGGTCACCGTTATTATCCTCGCCGTTCCAGTTTTGATTATACGAACGCACGTAAATCACTCTTCCCGCCCTCGGCAGGTCGGCTTCATACGCTCCGAGGTCGGGCACGCCGCCGAGGTCGCGCTCGTTGCCCATGATGTCGTTGCCCAAATCCGTAGAGGTTGCGGCCTTGTTTATTATAAGTCCGGCGGAAACAGCCGAGCTGGTCAACGGGCGGAACGAGGAGTAGCCGCCGAGGTAGGTATCGAAGCCGAGGGTTGCGCCTTTGGCCTTTGTCGGGTTGGCGAAGTTCCGTGCGCCGGCCTCGCCCATGGTTGCCAAGCCGTCAAAGCCGTCACTGTTGTCCGCCGTGTTTCCCGCCGCAAACGAGCTGGCGCCCATGTCCTCAGGCGCAGCCCCTTCGTTATTTACTATTGTGACGTGCCGTAAGTCAAGGCTTCGGGCATTGATTACGCTGTTCGTCGAAGTTTTGTTCGTGTTATTGTTCACCACGCAGTTCTTCATCGTCAGCGTGGCGTTGCGCGCGTCGACGGCGGCGCCGTCGGCGGCGGTGTTGTTCTCGAAGATGCAGTTGGTAAGGGTAACGTGGGCACCGTCGCGGACGAGCATGCCCGCGCCGTATTGCAGCGAGGCCGTGCCGGCGGCGTAGCCGTTGATTATGTGGAAGCCGTCAAGCTCCACCTCCGCTCCCGGCTCAACGGTGACTACGTGGTAGAGTCCGTCCCCGATGTCGTCGCCGTCGGGGTTGCCGTTGAGCTGCGAGCGGCGGTTGAGCCAGTCGCGCGGCACATCGTCGTTGCTACCGTTGTTACGGTAATATCCGCCGACTATCTTCAGCGGCTTCCCGCTTTGCATGGCGAGGATGTCGAGCGTGGCGGTCTTGGGGTCGTCGTTGACGAAAGCGTAACGAGGCCACAGGTCGCCTTCGAGCACGCGGATCTCAAAAGAATCAATTGCACTAAGCATAGCAGAACTAAAAGTTGAAGGGCTACCATCATCTGCGATAACATCTTTTGGTTCCATTCCACTTCGCCATTCGGCAAAATAGCTTACCGCATCATTCAGTGAGCGGTATGCCGTCGCCCACGACGAACCGTCATGTTCAGGCTCGGTGCAATCAGCGTCAACATAAAGAACGACCGTATATTTTTTACTGGCTTCATCCATTTCCAACCGCGGCACAATATCCGACCTGTCGACATGGAAGGCCCCCACGGCGGGTTTCTGGGCGAAGAGTCCGCCCTCGATGTCAATCTCGGGGGCGAGCACCACTTCCTCTGGCAGCTGGCCTATGGCCATGCCGCGCGCCCAAAGGTTGGAGCCGCCGATGGGTTTCCAGAAGTAGTCAATCCCGCTCCATCCGCCCTGCACTCCGATTTTTGTTTGCAGATCGGCGTCCGAACCCATCTGTCCGCCGACGCCGAACCTCGGCCCTATGCTGTTGGGATTGTCCGGCGCGCCCCTGTTCTCGTCGACGAGCGCGAGGGTCTGCTCTTGCAGGATGTTGTTCCACACGGCGTTGTTTACGCCGGAAATGGCGTTGTACGTGAAGCGCACTTTGCCGGCCGAGGGGTTCTTGGCGTACATGGGGATGTCGGGCGAGGAGGAAGAGGCGTCCATGTGGTTGTTCCAAACAACCGAGTTGGCCACAAGGGCGTAGCCGTTAACGTAGACGCCGCCCGTCTGCGAGGCGTCGGGGTCGGTCAGGTCGGTGGCGGTCACGCAGACGTTGTTGGTTATGGTGTTCTGCAGCAGCACCCCGCCGCCGTCGCAATACACCGCGCCGTTGCCCGTGGCCGTGTTGTTCGACACAACGCAGGTTGAGAGCATCAGGTACTCGGGATAGTCACGGCCGCCGCCGTCGTCGTCCGTCAGGGTGTTGTCGAGATAGGCGCCCGCGCCGTTGCGCGCGGAGTTGTTGGCGAGCATCGAGCGGTGTACAAGGCCCTGGTTGTCAACGTAGACGGCGCCGCCGTCGGTGTCGGAGTTGTTGTTGTAGACGAGCGAGCCTTGCACACGGCCGTCTTTCAGGTAAACGCCGCCGCCGTTGCCCGTGGCGTAGTTCTCCTTCACGACGCAGTTGGACAGGTAGGCGTATTCGCTGTCGATATATACGCCGGCCCCGCGGTCGGTCATGAAGTCGCCGAGCCAGGTGCCGCCCTGGGCGTAGCCGCCGCGTATGGTTACGCCGTCGAGGTAAGTGGGGCGGGTGAACCCTTCGCCGCCGAACGGGGCGAACCACACTACGTGGCGCGAGTCGGAGGTAAGCGTCCACTTGTCGTTGGCGAACTGCAGGTTGTCCTCGCTGTAATAGGCGGCTTGGAGGACTGTCTCGTTAGCGAACTGCCACGGCATTCCGCCGCTCATGCTCCTACCGGCCTTTGACGTTTCGCCGCCGGCGAATCCGCCGTAGACGCTTACGCCGTCGCGCATGCGGAACGAGGCCGAGTAGCTCGTGCCGGTGACGAGCTGGGCCTGCGGCTCATACGTACCGGCGGCCACCCACACTTCGCCCGGCTGTCCGTTGCCGCCCTCGGCCAGCTCGTCTATCATGCGCTGGAGGTCGCCCGAGGGGTTGTCCCACGACGTGCCGTCGCCCGTGCCGTCAGGCATGACGTAGCGTATGCGCGAAGGGCTGACGGGCTGGAACTCGAACGCGCCTATGTCTATCGTGTTTCTTATGCGCGTATTGCCGTCAAGGTCGGCGGCACCGTATCCGCCGTTGTCGTTATAAGCGTCGTCGTCGCCCTTGTCTATCAGGTTAGAGTGTTCAAGGGGCATCCACGTCCACAGGGGGTAGAGCGTGGTCGAGATGTTGAAGTCGCGGTCGAAGCCGATGCGTATCGACGGCGAGTCGAAATGCGGGCCGGCGGGCTCGTTGTTCTTCGCGGCGAGGTATATGTTGCCGTCAAGGTCGGGGCCGCCGCCGGGGTTGGCCTCGGGATAGGCGCAATGGCGGAAGGCGGGCTTGGCCGAGTCGTCGGTTGAGAGCAGCGAGTTGCCCCACACTACGGTGTTCCACACCATGGTGCCGGCGTTGCCGTCTACGCCCGAACCAGTGTTGCGCACTACGGTCGAGTTGACAATCTGCGCGCCGGCGTCATCGAGGCGCACGCCGCCGTTCTCGTTGTTGAATATGGCCGTATTGACTATCGTGCCCGGGCCGGCCATCCATACCGCCCCGCCGGCGTTCTCCATGCCGCTGCGCCCGCCTGCGGCGTTGTTGAAGAAGCCGCAGCGGTCAACCAGTCCGCCGCTTACGCCGGCCTGCACGTAAAGCCCCCCGCCCTGCAGGGCGTAGTTCTCGATGAAGAAGCAGCGGCGTATGGTGTAGCTGCCGGTCCCCGTTACGCATATTCCTCCGCCTTGGCCGTCGGTGCCGTCTTGGCCGTCGGCGTGTCCGCGCGCTATCGTCACGCCGTCGACCAGGGTGTTGCCGCCGGCCGTGAGCGTTATCACGTGCTTGGCGTTGTCGCCGCGCGACGTGTTAGCAGGGAATATAAGGTTGGTGTCGTCCTTTTCGTCGTCGGCCACCACGTCGCCCGAGACCACCGTGCGGTATCTCATGCGGTACGCCTTGCCGTCGACCACCTCGCGCTGGTCGGCCAACGTCTCACCGCCCTTAAAGCCGCCGTAAAGGCGCACGCCGGCCTTAAGCGTGAAGCCGGCGGCGTCCGTCGCCCTGTAGACATGCCCGGGCCCCGGCTCGTCGTAACCTTTCACCCATATCTCGTCGCCCGACCGGGCGGCGTCCAAAGCCGACTCGAACGTCACGGGCGCGTCCCACGACGAAGGCACGCCGGCCTCGGCCGGCGTAGTAGCATCCTTTGTCACGTAATATCTTGTGGTTTGTTGCGCCGCGGCGGCCGCAGGCAGCAGCAGCACGACCGTCAAAACGTATAATATGCGTAAAGTCTTTATCATCGTTGTGTAGCTCTTATTTCGTTATTCCATAAATCTTTGACAATCAACGGTTTGCGCTCCATCCGGCAAAAGACCGTCTTTCACATGCCGAAAGACGGCCTCCGGGCCTCCGAAAGACGGCCTTTCACCGTGTAAAAGACCGTCTTTCACGCCGGCCGGGCTTATCCTTGTCCACCCGCCCGATGCAGACATGAGGCCCGGGCCTCATCCGCCTATGTGACTGCGGAGCCCCGGCCGGGCCGGGAAAACCCGGCAAAGTCAGTTCGCGATGGTTGTTTCGGGCGAACCGTCGGGCGAAACTTCAATATCGGCATTCCCCGTTACGCCCTTTATCGTAGTGTTTATCTTATACCACGTTGCCTTCTTCAGCTTATCGGTAAAGGTAAATGTGTATTGCTTTTCCTGACTAAGTGCCCCATCCGTATTTTCGGCCGATATGTTGAACGTTATCTTGGGCTTGCTTACACCGTCGGGAAATACGTAATGGTAAACCCTGCCGTTGCGCCGGCTTATGGGCGAATCGTTGTAGAACGCCTTTGAGCCGCCCTTGGCGACAGAGCCCGAATATAAGTCGGGGAACAGACGGCCGTAGCCCTCACCCGCAATATCCGTGCCGCTGCCATACGTGAAGCCCGTAACCTCCACGTCGGTGTAGCCCTGGGTGTAAGCGTCCTCGGCATCCCATTGTATGTCGATTTTCGCCGCAAGGCGCGTAAGGGCGACGGTAGGCACCAGCCGGTTGAAATCTCCGTCGGCAGGCCTGCTTATGTGGAATATCTGTTTTCCGCCGGTATGCTTACCGTCTTTCAGGTCGTAATATCCAGTGGCTACGCTGAGCTGCCGCTCAATGTTGCCGTCGGCGTAATTGTTTGATATCGCCAATTCTTCTACCGCCACACCGTTATTTTCCCAACCCTCGATTGCAGTCTTGGGGCTTAAGTCCTCTTCCGAAGTATAAGTAACGCCGTAAATATATACGTCGCCCGGCTCTACGTCGAGCGTTATTATCTTCACCTTGCCGTCAGCGTCTAACGAAGGGAGGTGGTCAAAATCCGTCTTCGATATCGTCTTGACAATCCTCCGCCTTGCAGGCAGAGAATTGCCCGTATACTCTATCATTACGGCAAGCTCGTCCCAGTCAACTCCCTCGGGCACGGCCTGGCCGGGGTCGCCCACGCGCGTAGCCTGCGCGCCGGGCACGCTGACATACAGCTGCACGGTCTCAAGCGGTTCCCCGCCCGAAGGTGCGGACGCGCCGTCGTCGGAAGAACAAGCGGCGAAAACCATCGCTATTAATGACAATATGAATAAATATCTTTTCATCATAAGGGGTTGTGGGGTTTTACGGTTGTGAGGGTTATGAGGTTTTACGATTGTGGGGTTATTGGGGTTTACGGTTGTGGAATTGTATGCCTTAAGACGCACGCTCATGACCGTATGACCTTAAAACCGTATGACCCTCATATTTCCACGTCGTGGCTACCGCCCGGTTTCCAGTCGAGCGTCACGCTGACGCCCACCTCGGGCGTTACGGCCTCAACCGAACCGTCGCCCTTCATGCGGACTTTTATTATCCTCATGCAGCCGGCGCGCAGGGGGTCGTTCACGGTTATCACGTTCTCGGTGGTCTTGCCGCCGGTCTGCACGTAGACATTCATGCGCCAAAGGCCGTCGGCGGCGCGCGTGCCGTCGGCCGACGGCAACATGGCGGCGTAAAGGCAGTCGTAGCCGCCCTCGGTTATGCGCCGGGTGCGCACAATGGGGCTTGCGCCGAACGAATACGTGCTGTCGTTAACGGCAAAGCCCGCCGCCGTGCCCTCCACGTAGGCTCGTATGTCCTCAGGTTGGCAACCGTTGCGGTCTATCACGAGGGCCGCGGCGCAGTTGAGCATGTACAGACGGGTGCTGAACGTCTGGTTCCTGTCCTCAAGGCGCATGTCCATCCGCGCCGAGAAGAGGCCCGCCGACTGGGAGTCTACCGTGTCGGCCTCGGCCCGGTAGCCAACGGCCATCGTCAGGTCGGAGTCAGCCCCCGTAAGAGCCATTGCAGGCTCTATGGCGAGGTTTGCCAAGGCGAGGTTGCGGTAGTCGGCACGCTGCAAGTACACCGTGACCGAAGCCGAAGCGGCGTTGACGACGTTGTTCTCGTGCCACGCCAAGCGGTTGCCGTCGTAAAACGACAGGTCTATGTCGTGGGCCACGTCGGTGAACACTCCGCCCAACGCCTGCTCCAGCCTGCGCCCAATGGGCTGCTCCTCGGGGCGTATCAGCTCTGATGCTATCTCGCCCTGCAGGCTTACTTCCAACCTTTGCTCTACGACGTATTCGGCGGCGTAGTCAACGCCGCACTTCGACAGGTCCTCGTCAATGCACGACGCAAGCGGAACGACCGCACAAGCCGTCCACCCCAGCCTCCCCCAATGCAGGGAGCCTGGCATGCCTCCGAGGATGTTTCTTATCTTTATCATAATGCTACGAATCATTGTAATAAGGGCGCCCGCACGAAGATTAACGGTTATCGCGCAAGCCTTACGCCCCTTTGTAGGCGGCGGGCCTACGAAAGCCCGCCGCCCTGTTTTCATTTGTCAACCGACGTTGCATGATACGCAAACGCATTGGCGGCAATTACTCCCCACCTATTGTAACATCAAATGAGATTCCTGTTTTCCACACAAGATCTACAGAAAGGCCAAGCTGCATTTGTGTTGCACGAAGGTCAGGAATTGTATTATAAGCACTAGCCAATGATGTTATCGTTACATTTGCCGTCGTCTGATAATCAGACATAAACACGTCAGGAGTTTCTTCTATACTGCCACTTTCCGGCGTATCAACAACTTTTTTATCTGTTGGATCAAGAACACCAACTAGATAAAATTTACCACCAACAGGCACTACGCCATCTTGTCCACGAAACTCATGTCCCGTATTATTCTCTAATTCAACAGCAAAATTAACTTTAGCAGGAGTCGATTGATAATTAGGCAAAAGCAAAGTATAATTGGTTCCCTCTGCAGATCCTTCTTTTGCATTTACGCTTTCTGCAACCTTGTCATAAACAGTATAATCGAATACAGGATTTTCTCCAGAAGCACCCTTTACAGGCAAAAACTCCCAATCAGCTCTTTCAGGTTGTCCGCCAATAAGCAAACCTGTAACAGGGAATCCCTCAGCAGCCACAGGAATATAATTGGGATTTCCTTGCGTCTCTGCTTTGTCTGGCAAACTTCCACTTTCACATTTTACAGTAAACCTTAAGCTCGCTACCCCATATTGGATGTTTTTCTTTAATGCAATTGAGCGTGTTGTAGCAAGTACTTCTGTCCCCCATGCACTCGATGTTGCAGTGTTAAGCCACGGAGCACTAGCATCACTTGTCCAATTTCCAGTCGTAGTCGGCCATTGATTATTTTCTAAGCTGCTATTTGACGCTGCAAGATCCGTATTCACAAAATAATAGAGTGATGCCGGATAACAAACTTTTGTATTATCAAAAGTTGTCAAACCTGTAAGATTGGCACCTGCGGTCTTATATTTAAAATCATTTGATGCATATTCCAACTCAACTGCTCCATCCGGCAAATTCAGGTTCTGAGGATAAGTTAAAGTTGTTTCCAATTCATAAGGAGAATCTGTTCCCGGTGACTTTAAAGTAAATACAGCCTTAGAATCATACTGTGCAGTAATGGCATTACGAATGGCATTAGCAGCTGTCTTATTATCATCATCTACACCCATCGTCCATCTTTCAACAGCGTTATAAAGATTTTGCAAAGCAAGTCTGATATTATTTGCCGAACCTGCTTTCAAACCTTGTAATGAAGTACGAAGTTCTGTCAAGTCCGTATCCAAATCACCTGCCCAAACTTCATCCGCATCTACAGCATTAAGCACTTGAACCAACAATTTTGCTTCATCATCAGTTGTTACAGAACCGGTATTCACTTTCTCCAATTCAAAATAAATATTATTCACTGACGATTGGCCGTCAATATGCGGAGTTATTGAACCGTTAGCAAATTTATCCGTTCCTTTTGCTTTTGCATAAAACAAGAAATGATCCGTATGTGTAGGAACATTTACATTACTATAAATTTTTGAAGATTGACTTGAACTCAACTCGCCATTATTAATATCACCTAATGTTGCGATAATTTCTTTTAAAACACCGCTTGCTTCAGGAGCACCGTCAAAAGCAATTAAACGAATATTATCCATCCCAAGGAAGTTGTTATTATTCTGCGTATTTTCCGCTGTCATACGCGTACCTTGTCCTCCTGCATACGGAATATTAATAGCGAACTGCGTCTTTACGCTCTCGCCGTCGAACGTCGGATTCGGTTCAGCCGTAAGCTCGTCGTCAGAAGAGCAAGCGGTGAAGCCTACTGCGCCTACCAGTGCGACTGCGCTCAGATAGGCATACTTGTTAAAAATTCTCATAGCTAAAAAGTTTTTAAATTAATAAAATATGTAATTAAAGATAATATTCGCGCATTCCCAGGCCGTGATGCCACAACGGCCCCAAAGAAGCCTTACGGCATGGCTCATCCTCGTTAAAGGACAACCCCATACACGTTCAAAACGCTGTCAATCCAAGAAAACAAACATCCCGCTTATCCTAACAACTTAGGACAAGCGGGACGAAACAATGTGTCGGGAAAAGTTATATCGAACGCCGGCTTACGCTTATAAAGCCATCACCTCTTCTGCCGTTAAGCCAAGAATTTTTGAGATCGTATCAACAGGTATCCCTGCCGCCCTCATGGCGCGCGCATTCTTACAACGCTCCTTAAACTCACCTCTTTGCTCTCCTTCGGCTATACCTTCAGCACGACCCTCGGCACGACCCTCGGCAATTCCTTCAGCACGACCCTCATCAATCCCTTTTGCGTAACCTTCGGCATGCCCCTTGATAAAACCGTCGCGGCGCGAGCCTGTTATATTAAGATGCTCTGTGCGTATAACGTCCCAAAACTTCTCGTAACCAAGCATCTGGGCCTCTGTAAACGCAGATTCTTCAAGTTGGTTGACGGCCTTGCTTATCTCAGGATTATCCATCAAGTCGCTCGACACTTTCTCTGTCCTTTCATCGATCTCGGTAAGATAGCGCAACCAAAGCACTTGCATCTTCTTGTCCCCATAGTTCTTAGGAGTGAACTTAGGCAGTTCTATAAAGATGAAACGCAAGCCTTCAATCACCTCCCTTGTCTCCTCTACTTCCACGATACGGTAGTCGTGGTAATAACGCTCGCTGTCAGAGAACGTATCGTTTACAAGGTTAAGCGAATATACCGGCTGCAAGGCATCGTAATAATCGCCAACATGCAATTGGCTGACATACGCCTTAGAAGCGTTGAACAACACACGCTGCTTGTAGGCCGACGTCCACATCATTTGCATCTCGACAAGGAACTGCCGTCCGCGCTTGTCCTTACAGCGTACGTCAACTATGCTGTCCTTGTGCAACGGATTAAACGGGACCAGTTCGGGGTTCAGGTATTCCACAACCTCGCTTATCTCCTCATCCTCGCTGTCGAAGGGCAGCAAGGCGTTAAGGAAACTTATGACCAGGTCGGGATGCTCACCGAAAACCTTCTTAAACGTCAAATCGGCCTTAGGGTTAAGGTATCTCATAGTGCAAAACTTTTACTTTCTGCAAAGTTAAGACTATTTATTGAGATATCGGCATTTCCTCTACATTATTTCGTCTGTTATCATCATTGTTTTCAAAGAACGACTGGCTGTTGTTTCCGCTTAGTCCAATCAGCCATAACAATTGCTGTTAATATTCTTCTCCTCCATAAGCTATAATGTTTTTATGAATATCCTCATATTCCTATTTCCTAATCTACTCACACTTATCTGATGCCCTCTTCCAGCTTTTTTGCGTTGGTGGTGGCTTCGGCCTGCCTGAGATTCTCCTTGGCCCGGGTGTTGCCACAGTCGGCCGCACGGCGGAAATAGTTGAAGGCCGAAACCTCGTCGCCGGTCATATAGAGGGCCACGCCGAGGGCGTTCCACGAGCGCGGGTCGGCCTTGACGGCGAGCAGGCGGGGCAGGGCTTCGTCGTACCGCCCGCTGCGGAGCATGTCGGTGGCTTCGTTTATCATGCGCGCGTTGGTGTCGGGCACATAGTCATAGTATATTCGCAGATAGCCCGAATTGCGCTGGTCGCTGAGCACGTTGTCGCGCAGATAAGCATACGGACGGCCGCCGTCGAGGCGGCGGATGAGCCGTTCGCGGCGGTTAAGGTCGGGCTCTGTGTCGATAATGCGCAGCAGTGCGTCGCGTCCGTCGAAGTCGCCGTCGGCTATCTGGTCGCGCAGCTCGGTCCACGCCTCGCCGCCGTTGACGCACTCATAGAGCGAGTCGGGGGTATCGACGCGCCTCTGTATGTAGTCCTTCAAGGCCATGGCACGCCGCCCGGCAAGGTCGCGGTTGTGGCGCACCGAGCCTTCAACCGAGGCAAGGCCTATTATCTGTATTATCTTAACCGACGAAGTGGTGTCGCCCATTATGTCGCGCGTAATGCCGACTATGCGGTCGAGCGTGGGCGCATTGTCGCGGAAGTCGTGGCGTATTACCGACTTGTCGAGGGGGAAATGCACGTAGAGCGCGCCCTTCTCCTTGCGCAGGATGCGCGTGTCGTCGTAAGGGCGGTACTTGGATATATGCTGAAGCACGGGGTTGTCGCGCTCCAGCTCGCCTGCCTTGCCTGTATTGTCGGGCACGTAGGCCAGCACCGGGACGAACGGCGGCACGTAGACGAAACGGCCGACGTGGCACCGGGTGGCCGGCATCACGTCGCAACAACCCGACTTCGTGCGGTCGGCGTCAAGGCTCACCACGCCGTGCCACAGCCAAGGATAATCGGCACGCGAGAGCGTAACGTCGTAACTTACAACGGAATCGAGCATTACCTCGCGCCCGCCCGCCGTCATGTCCGCGTCGTCAAGTCCGTAGTAACGCTGGCGCTCGGCGTAACGCAGGTTGCGCCTGCCACGGAACACCGTAGGACTGAGGCGAAGCGTGTCGCCGCTGCCGTTGGTAAGCGTGGGCACGGAGGTCACGGCATAGTCGCTGCCTACCGTACCGTCCTCGGCAAGGACGAAAACAAGACGCACGGACGTGCTGTCAATCCACTTAGCTTCAACCGCACGCCGGGCCGACGCCGACAACGCCGCGACGAATAACGACAATATGGTAAAATATACTCTCATAGCTAAATTAAGACTGAAAAAGCCTTTTCTTTTTTTACAAACCAGACAGGGGCTTATCATCCCCTTTACCTTATTTAATATAATACACTACCGAGACGGCCAGCTTCGTCGGCATGAACACGCCGCGAGTAGCTTCGCCGAGCTTGCTGCCACATTCCTCACAGGCGTACTTGGAGTAATGCGTAAGACCGTAGCCGAGACCTACCACGGCCTCGACGCTCCACCGCTTGCCGGGCAGCATCCAACTGTAACCGTAAACAAGGCCGACAGCGCCCAAGTCGCCTTGGAAGCGCTTCGACGCCAGTTCGGGGAATATGCCGAGAGGCATCTTCACTCCCCCGGCGTTATAGTGCGAATAAAGAATGTTTGCACCTACGAAATGGCCTGCATAAGGGGCGCAGAGCCAATAGCGCGCCTCGGGCTGCACAACGACATGCTTCAGCTTCTTATTGTCAGAGAAAGTAAACGGATTATAGCCTGCCGAAACGTCCAATGTCCACCTACCGGACAAGCGCGTCTCAACACCAGCATTGAACGTAGCCGTAGTCCAATACAATGCGTTGGTTTTAAAAGCGGTGCGCTGTGCATAAGCATAATTGCACACTAAACACACAATAGCCACAACAATACATCTCATAGCATCACTACATCATAGCCAAATCATCCAAAACAATGATATTCTCAACTTGCAAAGATAATGCATCAAGGACAAAAAAGAAAAATTTACCCCCCCCGATTAAATTTTGTTAACTCTCGTTTAGCCCAATTAAGTTAAGCAAGCGTGTTTTCCTAAAATCCGATATAAGAAATATGAGTATATCTTATTCTTAGAAATAAGCTGCTTGTAAGCTTTTCCCAAATAGCGAGGCTGCGGCTTGGCAACAATCGCACTTTCTGCAATATGGCGGTGTGCTCCAACCAACCAGCCAGGCAAATCCAGTTTGGTGCAAAAGTACAAAAAATCAGACAAGGGAAGATAAATATGGCACTTTTTATCAAATGTTAAATGGGGAATGTGAGAAAAGCACTACCTTTGCATACACATTCTACATATTATCGAAAAAAATAAGAAAGCCGTATGAACTGGATTATTCTGATTGTTGCCGGATTCTTTGAGTCCGGCTTTGCTTTTTGTTTGGGGAAAATGAAAGAAGCGTCAGGCACCGAATGGTATCTTTGGGGCGCCGGGTTCCTCGCCAGCCTTGCACTGAGCATGGTGTTGCTTGCCAAGGCGGTGCAGACGTTGCCCATCGGCACAGCCTATCCCGTATGGACAGGCATCGGCGCGGTGGGCACGGTAGTGCTGGGCATCGTGTTCTTCAACGAGTCGGCATCGTTCCTCCGGCTGTTCTTCATCACCACATTGATAGCCTCGATCGTGGGACTGAAAATGGTGTCACATTAGACCTTACCGCATATTGACCTGACCTCTTACTTGCCACGGCCGGCACGGTAAGCCTTCCAGAAATCAGGAACCCCATATCCGTAAATGTTGTCGGGCGTAGACACGTTGTCCGAACTGTCGCGCACAAGCCGTATGATCTCCTTTGCCGTCTTGCCTGGCAGAGCCTGCCACAGGCAGGCCACGAGGCCGGCCACGACGGGGGTTGAGAACGACGTGCCCACGTCCTTTATTATCGTGCCGCGCCCTGTGATAACGGCCGCAGGACTGCCAAGGGCCATCACGTCGGGCTTCACGCGGCCGTCGGCCGTCGGGCCGATGCTGCTGAACGAGGCGTTGCGGCGGTCGGGCGTACAAGCTCCTACGGTTATTATGTCGGTAGCGTCGGCAGGCACGTTGATTTTCTTCCATGCCGCCATGCCGTCGTTGCCGGCGCTGTTAACGAGCACTATGCCCTTGTCGGCCAGCATCGAGGCCGTGCGCGAAATCATGGCCGTGCGCCCGTCGAGCTGCGCATACCCATAGTTGTCGTTAGGGTTGTCGAACGCATGGAAGCCGAGCGAGCTGCTTATTATGTCGACCCCCACGCTGTCGGCGAACTCGGCCGCCGCCGCCCAATAATCCTCCTCGGCAAGGCTCTCGGTCTGGCTGTCCTCGCAGCGCAACAGCCAATAGCCGGCGTCGGGGGCCGTGCCCACGAACGTGCCCGGCACGTTGACCGCCATTGCCGACAGCACCTTGGTGCCATGGTCCATCTCCTTAAACACGCTGGCCGAACGCGGCACGACGAAATCGGCCACACCCGCCACGTTCACCTCCTTAAGGCACGGTATCATGTCGGCGTTCATGAAACCGCCGTCGAGTATGGCGATTGTCATGCCGCGGCCCCTGAACCCATGCCCGTGCACCTTGTCGCCGCCGAGCATGCTTATCTGGCCGAAGGCCACGCCATAACGGTTCTGCCCGACGGTATCCCAACGGTTGAACTCCGTATGGAACCTCGCCCTCGGCGGCGTAGGACTGACTGAATCGGGCGAAGTCCACACCTTTTTTATCTCCTTGACACACTTAAGCAGGGCGACGCTCTTCAGCATGCCAAGCTCGCGGCCGCGCACAAGCACCGAATTGTTCCACTTGCTATGGCCCACCACCTCCACGCCCGTTGAACGTATCGCGTTCACGTAAGCCGGGTTTATTGGCAGGTCGGTAGAGTCAAGCCCCAGATGCTGCCTGCTGCGCCTCACTATCGCCTTCGCCGACAGGAAGTCGCGCGGCCGGCTCAGGCTGAACGGCGTGCCATGCTTGTCTTTCAATATTACACGGAACATGTACGTCTTACCCCCGGGGTATTTCACCTTGCGGTTGGTCTCGCCAAGACATACGGCAACGGCGGCAAAAAGTAACAATATTATGGATATAGACCTGCTCATCTAAAGACCTTGACTTTTTAAGGTGCAAAGATAATGCAAACCGGGGGCAATACAAAACAAATCCATTTGTTTTTATTGCCGAGGCGAAGCTTATCTTATCAAGAAATAATACGACCGAAGGCAATACAAAAATAAGAAACTGTCTTTTGCCTTCCGAAACACGGCCTTTTACACGCTAAAAGACGGCAAACGGGAACGCAAAACACGGCATATTGCAAAACGGAAGGAAACTCATCACTGCATTTTTATGCCGCAACGCCACGACAAGCCGTAAGACACTGAGAACCACGGCATTACGCAACAACACACAACGACGGGCATATCCATCGCCGTCACACGCATCCGGCGGTCCATCCGGCATGCGACGGTGGCCGACGTGGCACTTATGCCGACATCACCATGCAACCCGTTGGCAACCAAAGGACTAAGCTGCACAATGACGTTGTAACATTAAATTTAGTAAATTCAAGACATAAGCGGATTCGCCTTATTTCTTATAATCAAATAAGCAACCAGGCAATAAAACAAATGGATTTGTTGCATATTGCCCTTGGTTTGCGTCATCCTTACATAAATAATAGGCCGCGTATCTGAAATAAAATAAAAACACTCATTTTATCCGCTTTTATTTTGTATTTCCCCCGACTTGCATTATCTTTGCAGCGGAAACAAGATTTGTAACCACTAAATGGATGAAATTTTTATAATCCTGCTATTGATTTTACTCAACGGCATTTTTGCGATGTCAGAGATAGCAGTGATACAAGCGAGAAAGACTACTTTATCAAACGACGAGAAGAAGGGAAGCAAGGGGGCGAGGACCGCGTTGCGTCTTGCCAACGACCCTGACCGTTTTCTTTCAACAGTGCAGATAGGCATCACGCTTATCGGGATCTTGACAGGTATTTATTCAGGAGCGTCGCTCTCGGGCAGGTTTTCCGACGTGTTCGAGGGCCTGGGCATGCCCGAGCGCTGGGCCTATCCGCTGGCGCAGGGCCTGATAGTCATCATCGTGACTTACCTTACGATAATCTTCGGCGAGCTTGTGCCCAAGCGCATCGGCATGAGCGTGGCCGAGAGGGTGTCTAAGATAATCGCCCGCCCGATGTACGTGCTTTCGGTCATAGCCGGGCCTTTCGTCTGGATATTGTCAAAGAGCACCGAAGCCATGGTCAACCTCCTGGGCGTCAAGAACGCCGAGACGAAGGTGACCGAGGAGGACATCAAGTCGATAGTGCAGGAGGGCAAGGAGGACGGCGAAGTGCAGGAAGTCGAGCAGGACATCGTAGAGCGCGTGTTCATGCTGGGCGACCTGACGGTCGACTCGATAATGACCCACCGCTCTGACGTGGTGACGCTCGACGTCAACATGACAAACGAAGAACTGAAGGCCGTGCTCAACGAAAACCTGTACGAGGCCTATCCGCTGATCGACCGCGGGATTGACAACATCCTGGGCGTAGTGCTGCTGAAGGACCTGCTCTTCCGCCTTGACGACAAGACGCTGAACCTGAAGGCGATAATGTATCCGGCCGTGTATTTCTACGAGAACATGAGCGTGTACAAGGCTCTTGAACAGATGAAGGAGAAGCGGCTGACGCAGGCGTTCATCTGCGACGAGTTCGGCAGCTTCCAAGGCATAATCACGCTGCGCGACATCCTCGAGGGACTGGTCGGAACGATTAACGAGGTGAACAACGATCCCGAAATCGTGAAGCGCGAAGGTTCGGAGAGCTGGCTGGTTGACGGCCAATGTTCGTTCTACGACTTCCTGTCTTATTTCGACAAGGAAGACCTTTACGACAGCGAGCAGCAGGACTATAACACTCTCGCCGGATTGATAATAGAACAGATGAAGCACATACCACAGGCGGGCGAGCGCACTGAATGGAACTGTTTCAACTTCGAGATAATGGACATGGACGGCGCGCGCATCGACAAGGTGCTCGTCACCATGTCGGAAAACGAACGGAAGGAAGAGTGAGGTTATAACGCCATACGGCCGCGGGGGTTATAAGGTTTTGCGTGTTCTTAACATCCGTAAAACCATATAACCCCCGAACCGCAAAATCCGCAACCGCTTTTAGATATATTTTAGTTTTTATAACTTTGCCGGAGCGGTACAAGCCGGCCGTACTTGCGTTTTACAAGTGTAATTAGTCTTAAAGGTATTATCAATGGAGATTCAATCTGCACATGATTTTCAGGCATTGTCGATAGCACGGCTGATAATGCAGGCCATGAACTATGACTGCTGCCGCTATTTCGCCGGGCCTGACCATACGCTTGATGATTTTGAGCGAGTGATGACTTCGCTGGTATTGTCGGAGAAGTCGCAGTACAGTTACCTTAACACGCTCGTAGCCGTTGACGACGAGGGCGGGTTGTGCGGCATGTGCGTGTCGTACGACGGCGGCAGGCTGCACGAGCTGCGCAAGGCATTCGTCGACGCCGCCAAGGAGAACTTCGGGCGCGACTTCAGCGGCATGCCCGACGAGACATCGGCCGGCGAGCTTTACATAGACAGTTTGGCCGTGACGGAATGTTGCCGCGGAAAAGGCATCGCCACCAGCCTTCTTAAGGCGGTTGTAGAGAAGGCCAAGGCCATGGGGCTGCCAGCCGTAGGCCTCCTGGTAGACAAGGGCAACCCTAAGGCAGAGAAGTTATATGAAAGGATCGGGTTCAAGTATGTCGGCGACAACGACTGGGGCGGCCACCCGATGAAGCACATGCAATATACCTTACAGCCATAGGGAGGGTACGGTTCTGCCAGTGCAAGGCCATACGGCGGGATCCGCCGGCTTTTAACGGCCGACGGACAAAGGCATTCCCCTACAACAGTGAAACACGACGGCATCATAACCGTAAAACCCAATAACCTCATACGAAGAAAAAACATGCAAGACAGTAAATATTTGGTGGCAACGGAACGCGACGCCCAATGGGGGCTTGTCGTCAATACGGTAGGATACGACGAGGTGGGTCCCGACGAGCCTTACCCTACGAAAGGGCATGGCGACGGTTATTATTTCGACGTTGAGCGTGGCCGCACCCTCGACGAATACCAGATGCTGTATCTGGTTGAAGGCGAGGGCGTGTTCTCATCGAAGCATGCCAAGAACATACAGATAAAGGCCGGCGACATATTCCTGCTGTTTCCCGGCGAATGGCACACGTACCACCCCATACAGGTGGAGACGTGGAAAAGCTATTGGATAGGCTACAAGGGCAGGAACATGGACGACAGGCTGAAGTATAATTTCCTGTCGCTCGAGAAGCCCGTCTACCACGTCGGGTTCAGCAACGACATTGTGCACCTGTACAAACTCGCCATCGAGACAGCCAAGGAGGAGCCCGTGCACTGCCAGCAGATTCTGGCAGGCATAGTGAACAACCTGCTCGGACTGATGTATTCGCTCGAGCGCAAGATGGAGCTTAGCCGCAAAGGCGGATACGTGGACATGATAAACAAGGCCCGCCTGCGCATACGCGAAGGCGTGGAGGAGAAAATCACCGTGCAGGAAATAGCCGCCGAACTTGGCTCGAGTTATTCGAACTTCCGCAAACTTTTCAAGGAATATACGGGCCTGTCGCCCGCCTTTTACCAGCAGGATCTTAAACTGCAACATGCAAAGGAACTGCTCTCAACCACGGACATGAGCATAAAGGAAATAGCATACAGACTTAATTTTGACTCACCCGACTATTTTTCGAGCAAGTTTAAGGCCAAGATCGGATGCAAGCCCAGCGAATACAGGGCGAGAATGAGAAGCTATTAGAATTAAGGGATTAGAATTAACGGTTAAGAAAAACACCCTTGCCGGTTTATCTGACAGATAACGACCGGCAAGGGTGTTTTTCTTAATCCTAAACTTGCTTACAGCCCGATTACAGACTTCTCGACCCAATAGGCCAATATGCCGGCGATGTAACCGACGAATGCTATCCAAGTGATATTTTTCATATACCAGCCGAATGTTATCTTTTCAAGGCCCATTACGACCACGCCTGCGGCCGAACCGATGATGAGCATCGAGCCGCCCACGCCTGCGCAATAAGCCAGAAGCTGCCAGAAGATGCCGTCTTGTGCCATGTCGCCGACTTCGGCCATCGGATACATGCCCATGCATCCGGCCACGAGGGGCACGTTGTCGATAATGCTGGAGAGTACGCCGATGATACCGGTCACAAGGTAGTGGTTGCCGTCGAAGGTAACGTCAAGTCCCCTGCCGAGGGCGGCCAGCACGCCGATCTCCTGCAGGCACGACACGGCCATAAGTATGCCGAGGAAGAAGAGGATGGTGCCCATGTCGATGCGCGAAATGATGTTGGTTATGCGCTTCTGCGTACCGCCTTTCTCGTTGTGCTCGGGCAGGTTGCGGTAGAATATCTCGGTAGCGGTCCAAAGCACGCCGAGCACAAGGAGGATGCCGACGAACGGAGGCAGATGGGTGATCGACTTGAATATCGGCACGAATACGAGTCCGCCTACGCCGAGCCAGAACACGGCCTTGCGCTGCCTTTCGGTGAAGTCGTTGGCCACGGCCTCAGCGGCGAGGTTGGCTCCGCCTGCCACTTCGCCCTTTAGCTTGAACGAAAGGATGTAAGCAGGGATGGCGATTGATATGAGCGACGGTATGAACAGTTCCTTGATTACGCCTGCCGCAGTGATGAGGCTCTTGTTCCAAAGCATGATGGTCGTAACGTCGCCGATGGGCGAGAACGCACCGCCGGAGTTGGCGGCGATGATGATCAGCGAGGCGTAGATAAGGCGGTCCTTGTGGTCCTTGATGAGCTTTCGCAGGATCATCACCATGACGATGGCCGTAGTCATGTTGTCGAGGATGGCCGAAAGGAAGAATGTCAGGACGGTGATGCGCCATAGCAAGGCTTTCTTGCTCTTTGTCTTCATCATGTCGCGCACGAAGTTGAAGCCACCGTTCTGGTCGACGACCTCGACGATTGTCATTGCGCCCATAAGGAAGAACAGCGTTGTGGCAGTACTGCCGAGATGGCCTTCGATGACCGAGCCTGCAGCGGCGGCGATGCCGTCTGGGGCGACTCCTGCGAAGTTACCCGGGTCGAACATGTAGAGAGTCCAACAGGCCACAAGCATAAGCAGGGCCACGGCCGCCTTATTGACTTTAGTCAGCGTCTCCAAGGCGATGCACAGGTATCCGATTACGAATACCACGACGATAGTAAGTGTTAATGTTGACATTTGTTTGTTTGTTAAGATTAGTGTAATATCCAGTTTGCAAAATTAACGATTAATTCTTATTTTCTATTGCAGATAAAGCTAAAAAATGCTTTTCAACTATAGAATGTAATAAAATGCTTTCGATTTCAACTACTTTTAAACAGATTCTCACAGACCAACCCTGCGATGTTAATCCTGCCCCGTCCACACGCAAAGAGGTTCCACCATCACAACCCGCCAAACACCCGTTTGACATTGGCCGTGGTAGTGAGGGCCACTTCTTCTTCGCTTACGCCATAACATTCGGCAAGGCGTTTCAGCACGTACAACGTAAAAGCACTTTCATTGCGCTTGCCGCGCATTGGCACGGGGGCCATGTAGGGGGAGTCGGTCTCAAGTACGATACGCGAGAGCGGCACTGCGGCAGGAAGGGTTTCGGGCAGATGCGACTTCTTGAAAGTCAACACTCCGCCTATGCCGAGCATGAAGTTGTCGAACTGAAGCAGTTCGGCGGCTTCCTTTTCGTTTCCGGTAAAACAATGGAACACGCCACCGGGCAATCCGTCCTTATATTTGCGCAGAATTTTCACCATCTCATTCTGCCCCTTGCGGCAGTGTATCATCAACGGCAGACGGTATTCAACCGCCCATTCCACCTGACGCTTGAAGGCTTCAAGCTGCTCTTTCTCGAACTCACGGCTCCAATAATAGTCCAAGCCCACCTCGCCGACGGCGATGAACGGACTGGACGGACGGGCAAGCAGCTTTTCCATTTCGTCAAGCACGCTACTCCAATCGGCCTTAACCTCTTCGGGATGAAGGCCTATCATCGGATAGGCATAACCCGGATAACGGCCGCACGCAGCCAACACTGTTTCGACCGAAGGAAGGTCGACGGCCGGGATGAACACCTTGCCGACCCCGGCTGCCTTCGCCCTTGCGACAACTTCGTCGCGGTCGGCGTCAAACTCCCGACCGTCGAGATGCGTGTGTGTATCGATAAAAAACATATTTATTTAAATACAGTCTTTGTTTTCTTCTTTCTTGGTTTCGTTCTTCCTATAATAATATACGACACCGAAGCGCCTGCATTGGTCAAGACGTACTTCTTGCGGCTCGTCCTTGAAGTAAGCTTCTATCTGGTTCCACAGGTCAAGCAGCACGCCGTCAACCTCGGGCCTTATCCGCTTAAGATTCTCTATAGCCTGCGCCGTACGTTCCTGCAGGCGCTTCTGCTGTTCATAGCATTCCTTGAATATGTCAAGATGGGTGCTTACCATCCCTATCGTAGGGTTGTATATGGGCCGTCCGCCGTCCTTTACGCGCGCCTTCTCTCCTTCAACGGCCATCCGGCCGCACTCCATAAGGTTGTTAGCCGTCTTAAGGTTCGGCAGCGACGAGGCGTCTTCGCCAAGGCCGTAAAGGCGCAAGGCCGACTTCTTTATCTCGCCCCGCTCAACCGACATCATCAGCACTTGCAGGAAATGGCTTACGTACATAGTGGCCCGGCGTTGCAGCTTGTCAGCCTTTCCCGCGCTCCTCAGCTGGGCCGAGTACGACAGGCGGTACTGCTCCGCCGCCGTCAGCAGCCGGTCGTATGCAGGCCTGGCGCGGTTGACCGTATCCCAACTGACAAACCTGTTGCGCGCGGTGTAGATGTCGTTGTTGTCGAGCACCGTCTTCAGCGCCCTCAATCTTGCTGCGTCCGTTTTCGGAAGTCGTCTGTAAGGCATTTCTTTTAAACTAAAATCAAGAATTAAGGAAATATGCCTTGTGCTTAACGGCAAACCATATTGTCCTATTGATTCTCATCCCTAAATTCCCCAAAGCATATTTACTTAATCCTCAACCTTTAATCATTTCAGCTTTGCCGCTTCATCATACTGTCCGTATAGCCGGTGAGCACGGCCTTGCGCTCGTCGGCGACGTTTACGGCGGCAAGATACTTGCGGCTTTGTGCGAAATAATACTCAATCTTTTCCTCGGCAAGCTGTTTAATCCCGACATTATCATATATGCCGGTAACGGCGGCTATTTTCTCCTTCGGGTCATACTGCCCGGCCGTAACCCACTTCATCAGTTCCTTGCGCCGGCCGTCGTCGGCCCTGTTAAAGGCGTTGATGAGCATGTAAGTCTTTTTGTTGCAAAGGATGTCGCCGCCGATGGCCTTGCCGAACACGGCAGGGTCGCCGTAAACGTCGAGATAATCGTCCTGGAGCTGGAAGGCAAGCCCCATCTGCTCGCCGAACTTATACAGGTTGTCGGCGTCGGCCGAAGGTGCTCCGGCGAGTATCGCTCCTATCTTCAGGGAGCAAGCCAGCAGCACGCTCGTCTTAAGCCGTATCATTTCGATATACTCTTCCTCCGTAACGTCGGTGCGGGTCTCGAAGTCCATGTCATACTGCTGCCCCTCACCTATTTCGAGCGAAGTCTCGGTGAAGAGGTCGAGCACGGGCCTCAGCTTGTCCTGCGGGCACTGCATCATGCGTTGGAAGGCCAGCACGAGCATGCTGTCGCCTGATAGGATGGCCGTGTTGGCGTCCCACTTCACGTGCACGGTCGGCATGCCGCGCCTCATGCCGGCGTTGTCCATAAGGTCGTCGTGCAGAAGCGTGTAGTTATGGTAAGTCTCGATGGCGCACGCCTGGGGGAGGATGCTTTCAGGGTCGTCCTTGAACATGTTGTAGGCCATGAGCATGAGCGACGGCCTGATGCGCTTGCCGCCCATCGACAACACATATTTCACCGGCTCGTAAAGGCTCTGCGGCTCACGGGTATAAGGAAGGTTTTCAAGATACGAATTTATACTCTCGAGGATTTCTTTTGCTGTCAACATAGTGTCAGGGTTTTGTAGAGGTTGGTTTATGTTTAGTTACAGTTTGAATACTATCGGTATGCAGAAATACGTGCGGCACGGCTTCCCCTTGTCCTCGCCCGGCTTCCATTTGGGCATCAGGCGGAGCACGCGCAGGGCTTCGCGGTCGAGCTCGGGGCTTGCCGACTTCACCACCTTGTGGGCCGTCGTGGTGCCGTCCTTGTTGATGATGAACGACACGAGCACCGTACCCTGTCGACGGGCGCGTAGCGCCGCCGCCGGGTATTTAAGCTGCTTCGTCAGCCACTGAACGAACTCCGACATTCCGCCGGGAAACTCTGGAAGCTGCTCTACCACCTGGAAGTTCAACGGATTGTCGTCGTCGGCCGCGCCGGCGCTTACGAGCGAAATCGGCGTGTCGGCAATGTCGGCCACTCCGCCAAGGCCTACGCCAAGGAGGTTTTGCACGTCGCCGGCGTTAAGCAACGGCGTGCCGCCGGGCGTTTTCTCCACACGGCGGTCGACGATGTTGAGCTTCTCCGGACTGCCGCCCGCCGACGGGCGCGGCGCCGCGGCCACCATGTCGTCGCGGCTGACGGCGGGAGCCATCTCCATGTCCTGCGAAATGTCATCAAGAATGTCATCGCCGGCTTCGGGCATGCCGCCGTGCGTAGTGAACTCAAGGGCGGCGAGAAACAGCGAGAGGACCACCACGAGCCCGATTAAGAAACCTGACGCGCGACGATTGTCCAAATCGGCCTTGTATGACTTTTTTACCTCCACTTGCCCTTATGAGAATTAATACCTTTGAGCCTGCGACATACTAATTCGCCGTTTTCTGCGTTATAATCAAAAACAGGCGTGCAAGACATCTTTCATAATGCAAAAGTAACTCAGATATTTGAAAAAGATGTATCTTTGCGGTAAAAATAACAGATTTAAATGAAAAAAACAGTTTTTTCGCTTCTGCTGACGCTTTTCGCTGTTGCTTGCTACGCGCAGGAAAGCCGTACGGCTTACAACTTCCTGCGCCTGCCGGTAAGCGCCCACGCGGCGGCCCTCGGCGGAGACAACATCACGATAATCGAAGACGACCCCTCGCTCATGTTCAACAACCCCGCCCTTCTCGCTTCGGTGAGCGACAAGAGCATAAACCTTAACTTCATGACATACATGGCCGGGGCCACAACGGCCAGCGCGTCGTACAACAGGATCATAAGGCAGAAGGCGTCGGTGGCCGTCACGGCGCAATACATGGACTACGGCAAGATGAAAGAGGTAGACCAGAACAACGTGCAGACGGGCGAGTTCTCGGCAAAGGACATCGCCGTAAGCGGAGTGTTCAGCTACATCCTCGGCGACAACATCGTAGGCGGAATAACGGCCAAGGCGGTAAACTCATACATCGGCAGCTACAGTTCGTGGGCCGTCGGCGTAGACCTTGGACTGAACTACTACGACCCCGAGCGCGAATGGTCGGTGTCGCTCGTGGCGAAAAACCTCGGCGGACAGCTTAAGGCCTACGACAACGAATACGAGCGCATGCCCCTCGACGTGCAGGCCGGCGTGAGCAAGAAGTTCGCCGCGCTGCCGTTCAGGGTGTCGGCCACGCTGGTCAACCTGAACAATTGGGAAAAGAAATTCATCAACCACGTAGTCGCCGGCGTCGACATCGTACTGTCACAACAGTTCTACGTCGCATTGGGCTACAACTTCAGGCGGGCCGACGAGATGACGCTGCTCCGCGGCACCGACGACGAGAGCAACCACATGGCAGGACTGTCGTTCGGCGGCGGACTGCAAATGGAGCGTTTCAAGCTGCAAATGGCTTACGGCAAATACCACGTATCGTCAAGTTCGTTTCTCGTAAACGTAAGCTACAGCCTGTAAGAAAGCGGGAGAGCGGAACGGCAAGGCCGTGACACGGCCGGCTCCGGGGGCGGCCGCCGTGCCGAACGCCCGACTCCTGACGAATCCTTTAATTTTAAATAAAGATATGACTATGAGGAAAATCACGATAGCGATAGATGGGTTTTCGTCGTGCGGAAAGAGCACGATGGCCAAAGACCTCGCGCGAGAGATAGGCTACGTATATGTAGACACGGGCGCCATGTACCGCTCGGTCACATTGTTCGCCATGCGCAACAACATGTTCAACCCCGACGGCGGGATAAGGGCCGATGAGCTTAAGGCACGCATGGACGAGATACACATATCGTTCAAACTGAACAAAGACACCGGGTACCCCGACACTTACCTCAACGGCGGACTTGTCGAAAACGAGATACGCTCGATAGAAGTGTCGAACAAAGTCAGCCCCATAGCGGCCCTGCCATTTGTAAGGGAAGCGCTCGTAAGGCAGCAGCAGGCCATGGGCAGGGACAAGGGCGTAGTGATGGACGGGCGCGACATCGGCACCGTGGTGTTTCCCGACGCCGAACTGAAAGTGTTCGTCACCGCATCGGCCGAGGTGCGCGCGCAGCGGCGTTACGACGAGCTGAAGGCCAAGGGCATGGCGGCCGACTACGAAGAGATACTGAAAAACGTGAAGGAGCGCGACTATATCGACTCCCACCGCGAAGTGTCGCCACTGCGCAAGGCCGGCGACGCCGTAGAACTTGACAACAGTCACATGAGCATAGCCGGACAGAAGGCGTGGCTGCTTAAGCAGTACATGCGCGCGGCCGGAGACTGACACGTTTGCGAAAGACGGTCTTCCGCCTTATGAAAGGCCGTCTTTTACACGATAAAAGGCAAGCTTACGCATCGTAAAAGGCAAGCTTTTACGATGCGTTTTTTTATGGTGTAAACGCCAGTTCGACAGCTCTCGGATGTTTGTAAGATAATTCTTATACCTAAACCCACGTGGCGTAAGCAGTCGGAACAATGCGTCAGGACTCGGCATATTGGTGATAAAATAGGCCGGGCGGTTGCCTCCCAATTTCAACGGAAACTGTTCAGCAGTCTTATTATCGTCCCTATTTCCTCCTCCCCGAGAGTCTGGTTCAGCGGTATGCTCAATTCCTCACGGTGTATCTTCTCCGTCACCGGCAGGCTAAGGCCGCCCCATCCGGCATAGCATTTTTGCCTGTGCGGCGGTATCGGGTAATGTATCATGGTGCGCACGCCGTTGGCTGCAAGATAAGCTTGCAGGTCGCCGCGCCGCGAGCACATCACGGGGAATATGTGGTGGACGCTGTTCAGGCAATACTCTTCGCCGGGAAGCCTGAGCAAAGGGTTCGATACGCTCCCGGCATAACGCACGGCGATGTTCCTGCGCACGGCGTTGTCCTCGTCGAGATACTTCAGCTTCACGCGCAGCACGGCGGCCTGGATCTCGTCGAGGCGGCTGTTGCGCCCTTTCACGTCGAACACGTACTTGCGGCTCGAACCGTAATTGCCGATGGCTCTCACCATGTCGGCCAGCGCGCCGTCGTCGGTCGTCACGGCTCCGGCGTCGCCGAGCGCGCCGAGGTTCTTGCCCGGATAGAAGCTATGGCCCGCGGCGTCGCCGAGCGAGCCCGTGCGCCTACCGCCGAACGTGCAGCCGTGGGCCTGCGCGTTGTCCTCTATAAGCTTAAGGCCGTGCGCCTTGCATGTGCGCCCGATTTTTTCCGTATAGGCGCAAAGGCCGTAAAGATGCACTATCATCACAGCCCTTGTACGCGGCGTTACGGCTTGTTCGATCAGGCTGTCGTCTATCTGGAACGTATCCGCGCGCGGTTCCACCAACACGGGCCTCAGCCCGTTTTCGGTTATGGCGAGGATGCTCGCTATATAAGTGTTCGCCGGCACTATCACCTCGTCGCCGGGCTTCATTACGCCCAACTCGATGTAAGCCCTTAGTATCAGCGTCAGCGAGTCGAGCCCGTTGCCGCAGCCCACACAATATCTTGTACCGATGTATCCTGCGTATTCTTCCTCAAAGGCCCTGTTCTCGCCACCCTGCAAATACCAGCCGCCGCCGACCACCCGGCTTACGGCCTCGTTAATTTCGCCGGCGTGCATAGCCGTGACTTTTGAGAGTTCAAGGTAATTAATCATAAACCGATAATAGTTTTATACGTCCCATTCATAAGTGTCGTAGCATACGCCGCGTGCGCCGAAACCTTCTTTCTGGAAGATTAACGGCTCGTTCAGGTAGCGGCCGTAATCTTCGGTCGAACGGCCGAAGTCGAAATATTTGTAAGAACTGAAGACATTGTTGATCAGCTCGTCGAACAATAAGTCCAAAGCGCCGCACCGCTTACCCTCCGGTGAGGCCGAGATATACTGGGTGTGGACGGTTTGCTTATTTAAATACACGAGCACGCCGCCTACGACGTCACTATTTAAAATAGCAACATAAAGTTTGATGTTTTCAGGGAAACGCTCCGCCAACATCCGCAGTTCGGCGCATGTATGTACGGGGGCTACGTTGTATTTGTTTTCAAGATTGTCGTCAAGCACCTTCCAAAAAGAATCGATATCCGTGCTACCGACAACCTCGACCCCGGCCTTGGCTGCTTTCCTGCTACACCTGCGGCGCAATTCGCCGAACTTAATCCTGCCGTCAAGAAACACGGTGGAAGATATGTCACGTCCGGTAAGCTTCGCCCGACAGACTTTAATTATGGCGTACAAGTCTTCTTCCGACGGATAAGTAGCATAAATCCACGGAATGGCCTTGTAGACCACTTTACTTATTCCTTGCCGGTGCAGATAATCGTTAAGGCCGGCAAACAGTACGCAAGTGTTCGCGGCCTTCGCGTCTTCGCCCATTATAAGCCCGCCGTAAGTAAGGCCCTGGTGTGAGTAAACCGTATTGTCTTTCACATTTGCAGGCAATACGGCGTAAAGTTTACCCTTAAGGTAAAACATAAGCGAGAAGTCGGCGAAACGGTCGGAGTGGTAGTCCATGTAGTTACGGTCAATCAGGAAAGTGCCGTTTTTCGACCGTTCCACGAAATCATTCCATTCGCTTTTCCTCTCTTCCGAATATCTTACTATTTCGAACATTTTACGTATTCCAAAAATTCGTCGTACTCCCTGATGTAGTCCTCCTCGTCGTAAAGCTCAGACGCAAGCACAAGGCATACTGCGCCCGACGAGAAGTCGTCGAGCGTGCGCCAGATGCCGGTTTCGATCTCAAGGCCTTGGTAGGGGTGGTTCAAAAGGAACTTCCTCCTCTCCGTACCGTCGTCGAGCGTTACGGTAAAGCTTCCGCTTAACGCTATCAGGAACTGCTTCAGGCGCTTATGGGCGTGCCCTCCCCTGCTTTCACCGGAAGGGACGTCGTAAACCCAGTAGACACGTGCGATTTTAAACGGTATGTCCTTTAATTCTTCAACCACGGAGAGGTTGCCCCTGATGTCTACAATCTTAGGTATGTCTATTATTTTGGCTTCAGATACTTTCATGTAATATAAACGGTTATTAATTGGATTTGTTATATCCGGATTGTAATTTCTCAAGATATGACTTTATTTCCGCTATTATTTCTTTTGTATATAAGGCGGCTCCGTGCTCATTCAGATGGTTGCAATCGTGGAAGTATCCAACGTGCGAAGTGTAAGCCCGATCGCAATAATGGTTGAAGAACGGTATGCCTTCCTGCCTGCACATGCGCTTGAAACCGTTGAAAACGCTGTCGCTTTTATACGACATTTGCGGGGAGGCCGTAAATATTATTATGGAGCCGTCGGCTTTTGCCTCACTAACGAATTTGCGGATAAGTTTCAGTTTCAAGGGATCGAACTTATCCTGAGGCAAATCTTCCGGAACGAAACCGCCCTCGCTTACGCCCACATAAGGGTCGTATCCTTTATAGTAAACCTTGCCGGAAGACAAGTCGCCCAGCAGATTCAACAATCTTGAATTATACGCATAAAAGTTGGAAAACATCTTGTACTTCTCGCTTTTATCAACCATCGAGAATACCGAATCAACCCCGTTGCGGAAATAATATTGGCGCAACGGACTTAAGAAACTTATATTATCCCATTCCAACAAATCATAATCCGGTTCTACGTCGTATATTATGATCCCGGGCACCTTACGTTGCCTTATCATCCCGTATCTGCAATAATTGAAGATTATCCCCATTTGGTCCTCCCCGCAGTTGAAACATTGCTTCCCCAAGCTATCCCCTATCATGCGCGCGTCGTAATGGTGCATCGCCCTTGAAGAACCTAAAACCACAATATCCGCCACAAGGCTGTCATGAATGTACGCGGTACGGCCTGAAACTCCTTTCGCCATGCGTGCGACGTTTTTAAGGGCCGTGCCTATTGCCGCATCCGCCAGATACAGCAATAAGATAAAAACGACTGATTTTATGATAAACCTTTTCATAGCCATTAAAAACGCGCATAAATGAACTGTCCCGAATCAAACACGCCGAACAATGCTATAAGCATGACAAAGAACAAATACGTCAGCCATCTGACTATCAGCCACCGGCTATGGAAAGGATTCAATTTAGGGAAATACTCGTCCGTCAAATCCTTAATTACGACAATCAGCAAGAATATTAAGACTATCTTGCCGGGCAAGCTGAACGACCAATCCCAATCCGTAAAAATGTTTCGTATGAACCCGGCGGCACCGTCCAGTGTCGGCATCCTGAAGAATATCCAAGCGAAACTGACAAGCAAGAAAGTCAACATTATGCGGAAAGCCTTATAAACTGGACTTTTACCGGTCGGCTTTTGGACATTGAAGAATTTCTCGACGATTTGATACAAGCCGTGTATGAACCCCCATACGATGAAAGTCCAGTTGGCTCCGTGCCAAATGCCGCTGACAATGAAAGTCATCAGGATATTATAATAATTCCTTGACTTTCCGCACCGGTTTCCGCCTAAGGGGATGTAGACATAATCTTTCAGCCATACGGACAAGGATATGTGCCACCTGTGCCAAAACTCAGTTACGCTTGCCGATAAATAAGGCCGCCTGAAGTTGTTCACCAACTTAAATCCCAACATGGCCCCTACGCCTATTGCCATGAACGAATAGCCTGCGAAATCGCAATAAATCTGCATGGCGTAAAACAAGCTGTAAATAAAACACGCCGACCCGCTGTAAGTCGCGTATTCAGAGAACACTTTATCGACGAACAGTCCTATGCGGTCGGCTACGACCAATTTCATGAAGAATCCCCAAAGGAGCCATTTCAGGCCTTGCACGGTCTCCTCGTAATTGAACCGCCTAAGCTCTTTAACCTGCGGCAGCAGGTCGGCCGCCTTGCTTATCGGGCCTGATGCTATTTGCGGGAAAAACGAGACGAACAATGTGTAATCGAAGAAATTACGTTCAGCCTTGATTTTACGGTTGTAAACATCCAACAGGTAGCCCAACGCCTGGAGCGTAAAAAACGATATGCCTAAGGGTATTGCCATGTTCAGCCCTTTCAGGCCGGGCTCGATGCCGAAGAGACCGAGACACGAATTAAACGTGTCGGCTATAAAGCCCGAGTACTTAAATACGACCAACGGTATGACCGCCAGTATGACGAAAACGGGCAGGATGACACGTCCCTGTTTATACAAGCGTTTCCTTTCAATGACGATAGCGGAACAGTATGTCGCCAAGGTGACGTACAATAAGACCAAGGCATAAGCAGGGTTATACTTGATGTAAACCAAGTATGATGTCAGGATAAGGAAAAGATTCCTAACCGCAAGACATCTTTTTTTATTGCTTTTCCCAATGACTTCCTGTAAAGAATAATACAATACGAAAACCAAAGGGAAAAACAATATAAAAAAGAATGTGTTGAAAAGCATTTATCACTTTTATTTTATCACCGTCGCGGCAAGGCGCTTAGCCTTGTCCCTGAGCTGCGTAGTGTCGGCGTCGACGCCGCCGTAGCAAAGAACGACGCCCATGCGGCGGCCTACGTGCTGCTCTTGTTTGCCGAATATGCGCAGGCGCGTGTAATCTTCGGAGAGCACGTCCGTCATGTTGTATTCAGGCTCATGGCAGGCTTCCTCTTTGGCCAACACCACTGCGCTTGCGCCTGCGTGCTCGAGGTGTACGGCAGGTATCGGCAAGCCCATGACGGCCCGGAAGTGCAGCTCGAACTCGTTAAGGTTGAGCGTATGGCCGAGAGTTACCATGCCGGTGTCGTGCGGACGGGGCGAAAGCTCTGAGAAAACTACGCCCTTATCGTGGCTGAGGAAGAACTCCACGCCCCAGATACCGGCTCCGGTAAGCGCCGTAGTGACGGCTTCGGCCATGCGTTGCGCTTCCTTAAGGTCGTGCCCGCTGATGGCGAAGGGCTGCCAACTCTCGCGGTAGTCGCCGCCTTTCTGCACATGCCCGATAGGCGGACAGAACAGTGTAGGGCCGTTCTTCTGCGTTACGGTGAGAAGGGTGAACTCGCTGTCGAAGCGGATGAACTCCTCGATGATTATCTCCTTCACGTCGCCGCGGCTGCCTTCCATTGCGGCGTTGAACGCAGCCTCGAGTTCGTCGGCACTCTTAACTACGCTCTGTCCGTGGCCGGAAGACGACATAAGGGGCTTTATCACACATGGGAAACCTATCTCGCGCGAATGCTCTTTCAGCTCGTCGAGCGTCTTGGCGTAGAAATATTTCGCCGTCTTAAGTCCTAATTCCTTAGCCGCAAGGTCGCGTATGGCCTTGCGGTTCATTGTGAAGTTGACGGCGCGCGCACTCGGAACGACCTGTATGCCCTGCTCCTCGAAATCGAAGAGACGCTCCGTCCTGATTGCTTCTATTTCGGGAACGATGATGTCCGGACGGTGTTTTTCAACGACGGAAGCAAGGGCTTCGCCGTCAAGCATGTTGAAAACCTCGCACTCGTCGGCCACTTGCATGGCCGGGGCGTTGGCGTAACGGTCGCAGGCCACGACGTACTGGCCGGCGCGCTTCGCCGCTATCACGAACTCTTTGCCCAGTTCTCCCGAGCCTAACAATAATATTTTCTTCATATATTCATGTTCTATAAGTAGACAGGTAATCAGCAGACAAGCAGTCAGAAACAAGCAGACAAGGAGATTTGCCTTGTCACTTGTCTGCTTGTTACTCGTCACTTGTTTCTTGTCTGCTGACTAATTGTTTAACCATTTGCCACTCGGGCGACACTGCCATCTTGCGAAGGTCGGCTTCGATTATCCTCTGCATCGTGTCCGTACTTACGCGGCGTTCGCGCGCTATGTCTCCAAGCGGCTTCACGTCGTTGCCGAACAAGCCGTAATACTGCTGCAACATGTCCTCGTCGTCGGCGTAGACGAGGTGCATTATGTGCTTTACGTAGTGCCTGACCTTTTCGCTTACGCATCCTGGATTTTGCCCGAGGCGTATCAGGAAGTCATGAAGTTCTTGCGACAGTGCGTCCATATTGTTACAATGTCCTTTTATTATATAACTTGTTTATTGCCGGAAAATTGTATCAGCCGCCTTTTCTCGGGTCGGCGAGCGTTACGACTTCAAGGTCCTTGAACACGTTGCCGTCTACGGTAAGCCTTATTATCGTGCGGTCCTTGTGCCATCCCTGAAGGCCGGCAGCGCCCGGATTTATGTGCAGCAGGTTGAGCGTCTTGTCGTATTTCACCTTTAGTATGTGCGAATGCCCGCTGATGAAGAGTTGCGGCGGTGAAGCGTATATCGACGCCCTGATGCTCGGGTCGTAGTTGCCGGGATAGCCGCCGATGTGCTTCATCAGCACGTCTGCATCCTCGCACTTCCACCTCAGCTTCTCGGGATACATCATCCTGAGGTCGCCGCCGTCGCAGTTGCCGCAGACGGCGCGCAGCATGCGGAACCCGGCCAGGCGCTCCGCAACCTCCATTGAGCCTATGTCGCCGGCGTGCCATATCTCGTCGCACGGCTCGAAATAGTGCAGGTACTTGTCGTCCCAGTAAGCGTGGGTGTCGCTGATTATGCCGATACGTTTCATAAGTATTTTACAGTGACAAGCAGACGAGTAAACAAGCAGACAAGGAGATTTGCCTTGTCACTTGTCTGCTTGTCACTGACTGCTTGTCTGCTTGTTTACTTGTCTGCTGAAAAAAGTTTCTTCCCGATGAACTCCTTGATGAACTCCACGGTGCCGTCCATGCCGAGTATGCTCGAGTTTATGCAAAGGTCGTAAGAGGTGCTGTGGCCCCAGACCTTGCCCGTATAATAATTATAATAGGACGCGCGCGAGGCTTCCTTGTTCTCGACTATCTTCTTCGCTTCGTCGGCGTTGCAACCGTGGCGCTTGCAGACGCGAGCTATGCGCTCGTCGAGGTCGGCCGTGACGAACACGCTGACGGTGTTCTTGAAGTCGCGCAGCACGTAGTCGGCGCAA
>CALUIJ010000008.1 GCA_944320675.1 uncultured Prevotella sp. | reverse complement strand
TTTCGCTTCAACCTCAGGGGCAACCCCTGAAAAGCGGATGCAAAAGTACTGCCTTTTACCCAAACCGCCAAAACATTACACGGAAAACTTTCAAATATACCCTCTTTTTAACATCCATTCACAAAATGAAGGCCAAAACATGAACAAACAACATTATTATATATAAATAAATGCGAATAAAACGTATAAAACAAATCCGTCGGAAAACTGCCGCCCACCATGCCACTAAAAATAGGAAGCTGAATATAAAAACACGTTTTCACCAACAACCGGAAGCCCCAATTCAACCGTACGCCCCAAGAATCTGTATAAACCCAAATCGGTCATTAGACCGTAAAGCACCGAAATTTTGACGTATTTTTACTTACTCTTCGTCAGCTTATGCGTTTATTCCGGCATCTTGATTCACGCCTCGTCCCGACATAGCGGGCTACGCCGAGACGAAACTGGAAGCAATCTACACGGCATAAACACATAAGCTGACTGAAGTCTAACGGCCGATTTGGGATAAAAAGCATGCTAAAACACAGAAAAAGGCACTTGCCCCGCCGGGACAAGCGCCTTTTATAATAAACTTTTCAGCTACGAGGCAGTTCAATTGGCCGTCTCGCTGCTTTCAGGAGCCTTGTCGATAAGGTCCATGAACTGGTCGAGCTTCGGCGTAATGATGATCTGAGTGCGGCGGTTACGCTGCTTGCCGACTTCCGTATCGTTGGAAGTAACGGGGTTGAACTCGCCACGGCCACCGGCAGTGAGGCGCTTCGGGTCGACGCCGTACTGGTTGATCAGAGCCTGCACAACGCTTGAAGCGCGGAGGCAGGACAAATCCCAGTTGTTGCGGATGTTCTTCATCGAAGCGGCGGCCGAATTAACCGGCACGTTGTCGGTGTTGCCCTCGATAAGGACGTCGTAGTCCTTATAGTCCTTGATTATCTTTGCTATCTTGCTGAGAGTCTCGGCGGCGCGCTCGTTTATCTCATAGCTGCCGCTCTTGTAAAGCATATTGTCGGCGAGCGAAATGTAAACCACGCCCGTGAGCACCTGCACGTCAACCTCCTTGAGTTCCTCCTTGCTGAGCGAGCGTGTAAGGTTGTTGGTAAGGATAAGGTTAAGCGAATCGCTCTTGCTCTTCACCTCCACCAAGTGGCGTATATACTGGTTTGACTCGTTAATCTGGTCGACAAGCTTGGAAATGTTCACCGTTGTCTGGTTGCTGGCCGTCAAACTCTTGTCCAAGGAGTTCTGCAAAGAAGAATACGCGCTCTTCGTCTGCTCGAGCTGCTCTTCAAGGCTGGCTACGCGCACCTTGCTTGCGGCGAGCTGCGAGTTTACGTCAGACAGCTTGTCCTGGGTGTCCTGATATTTGCTGGTCAGCTCTTTGTTCTCAAGCTGGCAACTTTCCAAGTCTTTCTTACTAACACAACTGCTCACGAACAGGCATCCCGCCATAAGTGAGAGCACCAATAAATTTTTCTTCATCGTCATTACTTCATTTTTAGTGATTACTTTTTCTGCAAATTTACGCATAAGACGGATAAGTAGCGTCAAAGTTGAAAACCATTAACGTAAATTAACCACAAGACGGATACTATTCTGATTTTTAAATACTTACAATAAGAAGAACACGCACGTGGACGCCGTTTGCGCCGAGACACGTCCCTACAACAGAAACGAGCGGAGACTAACGGATGAACGCCCGGCTACAGCCGTAGCGGCATTCGTCCGTTAATCCCGCCGTGCGAAACGCACCATGCCTGCGCAAACTTCGGGCACGCTCCGTCTTGACACGCCACATACCGATGCAAGCACCACCTGTCCGTCAGCAATACTGGAACTGGTTGACAAGCGGCAGCTTGGCCATCGTCTTCGACAGCTTGATGGTCCAAGTGCCATAAGCCTGCCGTATATTCTGCGGCAATATGTTAGAATCCCTCATCTTGATGAGCAAATCCCTCAAAGGAGAACCCGGATTGGGTTGAGAATCTTTTAACAAACCTGCACGGTCCAACTCGCGGTTGGCTTCCATGTCATTAATTTCCTTCTTGCCTTTGAGAACCATATAATCGTCAAGGCAGGACAGGATAGCCGAAAAGTTCTTAAAATCTACCATGACACTAAATTATAAATGTGAGACACCGCAAATTTAGCCTTTTATCCGAACAAAACAAAATATTTCGATGAAAAAAAGCCCTTGAATGTCATTTTTTAATACTTTTTACAGTTTTACTAACGGTTTACAATAAAACTGACATGTCCGCTTTACAGTCTATAGTCCGAATGTCGTATTTTATTATTAAATTGTAATACGGCGTTCGTCTGCGGCCCTCACATACGAAACCAAGGCCGGCGCGCCCTGTCACAAGGTCACAAGTCAAGTTCGCGCGTAAGGATGCTCTCAAGCTGCTCGGCTGAAAGGCGCAGGTGGAACTGCCCTTTTATGGCAACTGAGATTCGCCCTGTTTCCTCCGACACGACGATGGCTATGGCGTCGCTGTCCTGCGATATGCCCATCGCGGCGCGGTGGCGCAGTCCGAGTTCCTTCGGGATGTCGAAACTGTGGCTTACGGGCAGTATGCAGCCTGCGGCGCGTATGCGCTTATTCGATATTATCATGGCGCCGTCGTGCAATGGCGAGTTCTTAAAAAAGATGTTCTCTATGAGTCTTTGGTTGATGTTGGCGTCGATTATGTCGCCGGTCTCGACTATCTCGTCGAGCGGGGTAAGGCGCTCCACCACGATGAGCGCGCCCACCTTGCCCTTGCTCATGCTCATGCATGCCATGACGACGGGCATTATCGCCTCCATGTCGACACGCGCCTTCTTATCGCCCGAGGAGAACAGGCGCAATATGCTGTTGACCTTGCGGTGGGTGCCGAGGTTGTAGAGGAACTTGCGTATTTCCTCTTGGAACAATATTATAATGGCTATCACTCCGACGCTTACGAGCTTGTCCATTATGCTGCCTAAAAGGCGCATCTCCAACACCTGGCTGACGAACAGCCACGTGACGATGAACACCAAGACACCTATGAACACATTAAGCGACCGCGACTCTTTCATGAGGCGGTAAATGTAATAAAGCATCAGGGCGACACAGAAAATGTCGATAAAGTCTTTTATGCCGAAATCAAACATACTTTCATTTTTTAGCAGACAAGTGACGAGTGACAAGCAGACAAGTGACGAGCTGCAAGCATACGAGCGACGAACTGCAAGCAAACGAGCAGACGAGCGACAAGCAGCAAGCAGCAAGCATATTGCCCGAATGCACGAACCATGGCGCAGCCTACCCGCCGCAGGCCACCGTACGCTTGTAAATCCTGACGGCCTCAACACACTCGCTTACGTCGTGCACGCGCAGTATCGACACGGCACCGGTAGCAAGCGCGAGCGTGTTAACCACGGTGGTGCCGTTGAGCGAACCGCCGGCATCGGTGCCGAGAAGCCTTGACACCATCGACTTGCGCGACATGCCGACGAGCAACGGCAGCCCCATCACGCCAAGACGGCCGAGACCGGACAGCAGGGCGTAGTTCTCATCAAGGGTCTTGCCGAAACCGAAGCCGGGGTCGAGGATGATGTCTTTCTGCCCAAGGTCGCGCAGCAGCTGCACCTTCGCGGCGAAATCCTGCATCACGCTCATCACGTTAGGACGCGAGGACATCAGCACATAAGGCACGCCAAGCCCAGCCACCGTGCGGAACATGGGCGGCGCGTCGTCAGCCGTAAACTCACGGTAAGCGTCCCCGCGCAACTCCTCGCCGCCGAAAGCGCCGCCGGGGTTGCCGCCCGACACGTCGTTAACGATGCCCGCGCCGAACTCCTCGACGGCCATCCGCGCCACTTCGGGGCGGAACGTGTCGACCGACACCACGGCCCCGGGCTGCGCCCTCCGCACGGCTTTCAGGGCCGTGCGCATGCGCTCCATCTCCTCTCCGGCCGAAACCTCGGCCGCTCCGGGGCGCGTCGAATACGCCCCCACGTCGATTATGGCGCCTCCCTCGGCCACTATCCTGTCGGCGCGCGCCTCAATCTCAGCCTCGGTGCGGCTGCGGCTGCCGGCGTAGAACGAGTCGGGCGTGGCGTTGAGGATGCCCATAACCAGCGGCTCCGACAAGTCGAGCAGCCGTCCGTTCACGTTAATGGTATATTGGATAAATCCTTTCACTATATAATGTTTCAAGTCAATGCAAAAGCAAAGGTACGTATTAATATTGACAACTCTGCCTTTTTGACGTTTTTTATTTTAGTAGTTAAAGTAGTTAAACCCTACTCCGCACCGCGGCGGCACGCCGCAGACGCACGTACGACGGCGGCGAAAGAAATGAAAACTCTTGAACGAGTACGCAAAAAACGGAGTAAAAAATCATGACAGGCGGAAAAGTCGAAATAGGCGTACACGACGGCCGGCAAACGCCTTTTCCACGCCATGAGAAGCCAGCCTACACATGGTTTTGCTATGTCAGCATTGCAAACAAGCATCATTCAAGACACGGAAAAAGGCGCATTGCGCTGCGTAAAGCAGCCTTTTGCGGCGCGAAAAGCAAGCTTTTACAAGGCGGAAGCTTACCTTTTACAGCTTAAAGGACAGGCATAAAGACGGAAGAAATACATAACACGCACAGCAGCAAGTACTTACACAAAATGCGCAAAACCGCCGCAAAACCGGCCAAAGCACTCGGCCAAGGCGGCCGACGGCATTCTGGAGGCGTTAAAACCGCGCGGAACGCAAAACCCGGCAACAATTCCGCATGCCGCGCAAAAAGCTTGCGCGCCGTAAAAAAACATCTTATAATATTTTGATTTACCGAGGGGATGCACTAACTTTGCATTGCCGTGGCACAACAACGCCAAAGCAAAAACCGCACGAGCGGCGACGGCATCCGCGCACGCAAGGCCGCGCCACGCCGCCCGCTGCTAAAAAACAAACGCACGACAATGGAAATTTCGGAACTTTACAACATTCTCAAGGAACATCCGACTGTCACCACCGACAGCCGCGAATGCCCCGAAGGCTCGATCTTCTTCGCCCTCAAGGGCGCGTCGTTCAACGGCAACGCCTTCGCCAAGAAGGCGCTCGACGAGGGCTGCGCCTACGCCGTAGTGGACGAAAAGGAGCACGCCGCCGCAGGCGACGGCCGCTACATACTCGTAGACGACTGCCTGAAAACGCTGCAACTGCTGGCCAACCACCACCGCCGCGAGCTCGGCACGAGAATCGTAGGCATAACCGGCACCAACGGCAAGACCACCACCAAGGAACTGACGGCGGCCGTACTGGGCGAACGCTACAACGTGCTCTACACGCAAGGCAACTTCAACAACGACATCGGCGTGCCCAAGACGCTGCTGCGGCTGACCAAGGAACACGAGATAGCCGTAGTGGAAATGGGCGCCAGCCACCCCGGCGACATCAAGACGCTGGTAGACATCGTAGAGCCCGACTGCGGCCTGATAACCAACGTGGGGCGCGCCCATCTGCAGGGGTTCGGCTCGTTCGAGGGCGTAGTGCGCACCAAGGGCGAACTTTACGACTACCTGCGCGCCCACGGCGGAACGGCGTTCGTCAACGGCGGCGACAGCCACCTCATGGGCATATCGCAAGGACTTAAGCTCGTAAAATACGGACTCGAGGGCGTCGACGGCGCCGAGGCGGCCGGCGAAACGACCGTATGCGACCCCTACCTCAACTTCCGCTGGCACACCAAGGACGGAGAGTGGCACGAAGTAAGGACGCACGTCATCGGCAGCTACAACATGATGAACATGCTGGCCGCCGCCTGCGTGGGGCTTCATTTCGGAGTCGCGCCGGAACAAATCGACCACGCCCTCGCCTCGTATGTCCCCAAGAACAACCGCTCAGAGCTTGAGGTGACCGCGCACAACAGCCTCATCATCGACGCATACAACGCCAACCCGACAAGCATGGGCGCAGCCCTGGCCAACTTCCGCGACATGAAGGCCGGCAGGAAAATGGCCATCCTGGGCGACATGGGCGAGCTTGGCGCAGTGAGCGCAGAGGAACACCAGCGCGTAGCCGACATGCTCAAGCAGTGCGGTATGGATGAAGTTTGGTTGGTAGGCGGTGAGTTCGGGCGGACTGACTGCCCCTTCCGCAAGTTCAACAACGTGGAAGAGGTGAAGCAAGCCATAGAAGCCTGCCGCCCTGAGGGCTTCACCATACTGATTAAAGGCAGCAATTCGATGAAGCTGTTCCAGCTTCCGCCGCTGCTGTAAGACCGAAGGCGTTTACATAAACACTAATCGGCCATTAAGAAACCGCTTTGGTCTTTCACATCGACATCATATTGTTTTCAATATCATGTCTTTTGTACATGTGGAAGACCAAAGCGGTTTCTTAATGGCCGATTCGTTTTTTTACGCTTGGGATACGCCTTTTTACAAACTCTCAAGCATCCTCTTTATCACCACCTCGGCCGAAATTTCACGGTTGGCGGCTTCGGGTATTACGAGCGAACGGGGGCTTTCTATTACGTCGTCGGTAACGATTAGGCCGCGGCGCACGGGCAGGCAGTGCATGAAGCAGCCGTTGTCGGTAACGTCCATGTGGGCCTTGTCTATCGTCCACGACATGTCCTTGGACAGTATCTTGCCGTAGTCGGCGGGATTGGTCACGCCCGGGCAGCTCCAGTTCTTGGCGTAAACGAAGTCGGCGTCCTCAAGAGCCTTCATCTGGTCGTACTCTACACGCGCCCCGCCCACGAACTTCGGGTCAAGCTCGTAGCCCTCGGGGTGGGTTATCACGAAGTCGACGTCGGCGGCGTTCATCCACTGGGCGAACGAGTTAGGCACGGCCTGCGGCAACGCGCGGCAGTGAGGCGCCCACGTAAGCACCACCTTCGGGCGCGCCTTCCGCTTGTGTTCCTCTATCGTTATGAGGTCGGCGAAGGCCTGCAGCGGATGCACCGTGGCCGTCTCCATGGCGAACACGGGTCGTCCGCTGTAACGTATGAACTGGTTGAGCACGGTCTCGGCATAGTCATATTCACGGTCGGACAGTCCTGCGAACGAGCGCACTCCTATCATGTCGCAATAGCACCCCATCACCGGTATGGCCTCGAGCAGGTGCTCGCTCTTGTCGCCGTCCATGACGACTCCCCGCTCGGTCTCCAGCTTCCACGCGCCGGCGTTAACGTCGAGCACGATGACGTTCATGCCGAGATTTTCCGCCGCCTTCTGCGTACTGAGGCGTGTGCGCAGGCTGTTGTTGAAGAATATCATCAGCAGGGTCTTGTTCTTGCCCAAATGCTGGTATTTATACCTGTCTTCCTTTATCTCTTGCGCCTCGGCGAGAGCCTGCTTCAGGCCGCCGAGGTCTTCTACGTTGATGAATGTTTTCATTAAAATTTACTGATTGTCGTTAAGTTTACGGTCAGTCCTTCCGACTGTCCTTGTCGCGTATCTCGACGCGGCGTATCTTGCCGCTGATGGTCTTTGGCAGTTCGTCTACGAACTCTATGATGCGCGGATACTTGTAAGGCGCAGTCTCATGCTTTACGTGGTTCTGCAGTTCTTTCACCAAGTCGTCGCCGGCCTTGTCCTTCCAGTCCTTGCCCAACACCACGGTCGCCTTTACCACCATGCCTCGGATGTCGTCGGGCACGCCCGTTATGGCGCATTCCACCACGGCCGGGTGGGTCATCAGGGCGCTCTCCACCTCGAACGGGCCGATGCGGTAGCCGCTGCTCTTGATAACGTCGTCGATGCGGCCTTCAAACCAATAGTATCCGTCCTCGTCGCGCCACGCCATATCGCCCGTATGGTAAACGCCGTCGTGCCATGCCTGGGCGGTGCGTTCCCCGTCGCGGTAATAGCCCTTGAACAGGCCGATGGGCTTGCCCTTGCCTGTGCGGATCACAATCTCGCCTTTCTCTCCGTCCTCGCACGGCGAGCCGTCGGCGCGCACCAGGTCGATGTCGTATTGCGGGTTGGGCATGCCCATGCTGCCGGGCTTAGGCGTCATCCAGGGCATGGTGCCGAGCGTCATGGTGGTTTCGGTTTGGCCGAATCCCTCCATGAGCCTTATGCCGGTAAGCTCTAAAAAGCGGTCGTAGACGGCGGGGTTGAGCGCCTCGCCGGCGGTGCAGCAGTAGCGCAGCGACGACAGGTCGTATTTTGAGAAGTCCTCGTGTATCATGAACCTGTAAACCGTCGGCGGCGCGCAGAACGACGTTATGCGGTATTGCTCTATCTTGCGCATTATCTTGTCGGCGGTGAACTTCTGGTGTTCGAACACGAACACGGCAGCCCCGGCGAACCACTGTCCGTACAGCTTGCCCCACGCGGCCTTGCCCCAGCCCGTGTCGGCCACGGTCAAATGGATGCTGTCTTCGCCCAGATTGTGCCAGAATACGCCCGTCGTAAGATGGCCGAGGGCGTAAAGGAAGTCGTGGGCCACCATTTTCGGCTCGCCGCTGGTGCCGCTGGTGAAGTACATCAGCATGGTGTCGTCGTTGGCGTTCACGCAGGCCGGGCGCGTGAAGGGCGGCGCGCTTGTCCATTCCTTGTGCCAGTCGTGGAATCCGTCGGGCGTTTCCGGGCCGATGCTTACGAGCGTCTCAAGCGTAGGGCTGTCCTTGAGCGAGCCGGCCACTTGCGCCAGCACGTAGTCTTCGCCCACGCAGATGATGGCCTTCGTGCCTGCGCTGTTGTTGCGGTAGACTATGTCGTGGGTGGTCAGCATGTGCGTAGCCGGCACCGCCACTGCGCCGAGCTTGTGAAGGGCGAGCATCGACAGCCAGAACTCGTACCTGCGCTTTAGTATCAGCATCACGACGTCGCCCCGTCCGATGCTGAGCGACTGAAGGTAGGAGGCCGCGCGGTCGCTCTGCTCCTTAAGGTCCTTGAACGTGAAGCGCAGGCAGTTATCCTCGTCGTCAGTCCACAGCAGGGCGAGCTTGTCGGGCTTTTCGGCGGCCCAAACGTCCATCACGTCGTAGGCGAAATTGAAGTTATCGGGAACGATGAAGTGCAAGTTCTCCTTGTAATCCTCTACCGACGTGAAGCTGGTCTGCGTTAAAAATCTTTCTATCATATTACTTATACCTATTTAATATTACGGGTGGTAAAGTCGCCCATTATACTTTTGTTACTTCTTTCCATACTCCTTTGCTCCTTTCCTTATGCTTCTTTGTTTTTCAACTTACTGCTTTTACTCCTTTACTACTTTACTACTTACTCCTTTACTACTTGCTCCCTTATTACTTTCCACGTTACTACTACGCCCTAAACCCAAATCGGTCGTTAGACTTCAGTCTGATTATGTGTTTATGCCGTGTAGATTGCTTTCCGTTTCGGCGAAGGCGTAACGGGCTACGCCGAGACGGGGCGGAAAGCAAGATGCCGGCAGAAACGCATAAGCTGACGAAGAGTAATAAAATACGTCAAAGTTCGGTTCATTACGGTCTAATGACCGATTTGGTTAAATAATCACCGCCAGGAACTTCACGGCCTTACCGTCGAGGGCGCGCATGCAGTGGGGCTGGTTGGCGTCGAAATAGACGCTGTCGCCCTCGTTGAGCACGAGCACCTTCTTTCCCACGGTCAGTTCGAGCCGGCCTTCAACCACCACGTTGAACTCCTGCCCCTCGTGCGAGTTCTTCTCCAGCTTCGTGTCGTCGGGCTTAGGCTCAACCAAGACGAGGAACGGCTCCATCTTGCGGCCTCGGAAACCGCCGGCCAGGCTCTGGTATTTATACGCCTTGCGACGCTCTACGCTTACGCCCTGGCCCTTGCGCGTAAGGAAATACGAGTTCATGTGGGGCTCAACGCCGAAGAGAAGCACGTCGAGCGCAATGCCGTATTGCCTCGAAATCTTCTGCATGCAGCTTATGGAAAGCTCGCTTTCGCCGCTTTCCACTTTCAGGTAAGCGTCTTCAGACAGTCCGCAAAGGGCGGAAATCTCCTGCACGGGAATGTCGAGCACCTCGCGAAGTCCCTTAAGGCGCTCGCCTATTTGTTTTATTGCATCTTCCATTTAGAAATGTTTTTTGTGATAATTGCGACAAAATTACTAATAAAATCTTAGAAAACGAAACTTTTAGAAGAAAAATATGGCATTATCGGTTACTGCGTTTTCATTGACGGATGCCGTCGGGCGACGCCCCTGCCCCACCGTTCCCTGCCGTCAGCAAGCAACGGGCAAACCGTCTTGAGGCACGCAAATGCAGAGCATGTTACGCCGCCACGCTAACACACTGGTTACCAACACGTTACCAACATGCCGCCTTTTACGTTCCAAAAGGCGGCCTTTTACAACGCAAAAGGATGCCTTTTACAATGCGAAAGGATGCCTTTTACAACGCGAAAAGTAGCCTTTTACGTAGTACTACGTTGTCTTTATGCCTGCTTACACACGCCGTCAACGCTCTTTGTAAAATACTTACACTCTCTTCTAAGCGGTCGGCAGGTAATCGTCATTCCGGGCGTAGACCCGGAATCCAGTGTATACAGCCAATTCATTCCAATGTTTGCGCACTGGATTCCGGGTCTACGCCCGGAATGACGATTACCTACCGACTGCTTAGAAGAGAGTGTAATCGTTTGGCAAATTGCGGACATTTACGATGCGTTTTCACGGTTTTCCGTTATTGTAAGATTCGTATTTATTCTTATCTTTGCAGAAAATAAGCTGCGCTCGGGAAATTGAAAGTAAACTTTCT
>CALUIJ010000007.1 GCA_944320675.1 uncultured Prevotella sp. | reverse complement strand
GGTTATTGCGGCGGGGTTCCACCTCTTCCCATTCCGAACAGAGAAGTTAAGCCCGCCTGCGCCGATGGTACTGCGATGCGATGCGGGAGAGTAGGAGGCCGCCTTTTTTGAGTCGGGGTCTTGGTGGACGTTTGTCCGTCAAGGCCCTTTTTCCGTGTTCCCGCATTTGGAGCGCACCCTGCGGGGATGGTTCCTTGCGGAGCGCTTTTTTTGTTGCAGGGTGTTACCTTTCGTTTGTTATATAGTTGAATAGGTCAAAGTTTATGAACCCATATTTCTTAAGTTCGTTAATGCCGGCGGTTCTCAGTGCGTCGTTATTGAAATGAGGTATCAGCGGCATGCGGATGATTACGTTTTCTTTTGGTGTCAGTGATGCTAATAGCTTAAGGTTTTCAATGACTTTATTGTTATCATGTTGTGTGTAGGCCTTGTAGATAGTAGGGTTTATGTCTTTAATGTCGACATAGAAGTTGTCGACGACTGGTAGAATCTCTTCCAGATGCCTACAGTCGACATTCAGCGAAGTTTCCACTGATATGTTCCATGCCTTTGGTGCAAACTCGCAAAACCTGCGGATGAATGCGCTTTGCAGAAGCGGTTCGCCTCCTCCGAATGTTATTCCGCCTCCTGTAGCAGTGAAATACAGATTGTCGGTTGATACTTTCTCATACAGTTCTTCAGGTGTTATTTTCTTGTTCCCGAGATTTGGGTCGTGGCATTGGGGGTTCAGGCAATACTTACAGTGCAGCGGACAGCCGTGAAATGCCACCAAAGTGGTTATGCCCTTGCCGTCGGTTACGATGCGGTGCCGTTCTATTCCTATTATTGGTGCGTTCATAGCGTTATGCTGGTTCAATCCGTTTAAGTTCCGTTTTGCCTTGTGCAGCCGGTTTCCTGCAAAGATAATGCAAACGAGCGGAATGTAAGCCTGTTTACAAATTCCCGAGTGCGGCTTATCCGTGGCAAAGATAATTATTTTGTCTTATTTTGTCAACTTTTGTTGTTCCACTTTTTTGTTTTTACTACTTTTGCAATAAAATAAGTAGTAATCGTGGATAGGGGAAAGTCTGTTTGTAAGTTATTGAAGGGCGTGCGCAAGGCCGTGGCTGATGCCAATGGCATAGCATATATGCCCCATGAGTGTGATTTCGAGGGCGAATGTGCCGGTACGTGTCCTGCCTGCGAGGCCGAGGTGTGTTATATAGAGCGCGAACTGAAGCTGCGTAGAATGGCCGGCAGGACGGTGGTTGTGGCCGGAATTGCCGCCGGTGTGCTGTCGTTGTCGGCTTGCGGCAGTGACGTCACGGAGAGTTTGGGGCGGGAGCAGGCGGCGGTCAAGGCTTATAATGCAGACAAAGTGTTCGGTCTTGTGGAGGAGCAGCCGAGCTTTCCGGGTGGCCAAGCGGCTTTGATGAAGTATATTAAGGATAATATGAGATGTCCGGATTCTGAAAACGATGCTTCCGGTAAAGTCATAGTTCAGTTTGTTATAGATAAAGACGGAACGGTGAAAGCCCCTAAGGTGGTTCGTGGGGTAACTCCGGCACTTGACGAAGAGGCGTTGCGCCTAGTTAGGAATATGCCGAGATGGAACCCGGGGAAGCTGAGTGGAAATCTTGTCGAGGTCAGTTATACTCTGCCGATATTGTTTAAATGGTACGAAAAAGAGGATACAATAAAGTAAACTTTGTAAGCAATTGAAAATCAATGAAATAAGTATGGCGTTTTAAAAGACGGCCTTTTGCAGCGTAAAAGGATACCTTTTAAATATTAACGTCAGTTCGGTATATGGGTAATTTCACAAAACATCAGTTATTGCATTGAGCTCAATACAGTCTGTGGCATGTTGTCATTGCCTTAACGGCGATTTTCAATTCCGGGCTTAGACCCGGAATCCAGTATGTGCAACCACTTTGTTTATAAAAGGATGTTTTCTGGATTCCGGGGCTAAGCCCGGAATTGAAAATCGCCGTTAAGGCAATGACAACATGCCACAGACTTCTTATCCCTTAGGATGGATTCATTTTCTTTATCCTTATACCGAACTGACGTACATATTAATAAATGAATGTCCGCATTTTGCCAAACTACATACTTTTCATTCTATAAGTCTGTTGGTGATTGTCATTCCGGGCTGAGACTCGAGATGACTGTATGCAACAGACTTCTTAGAAGTGTGTGAAATCGTTTGGTAAAATGCGGACATTCATTTATTAATATCAGCATTTAGCCAAACAACATGATTTACTTTTAAGAAGTCTGTGGGTAATTGTCATTGCCTTAACGACGATGACGGTTAACCGCAGACCGCTTAATGTGAGGCTATTATCCCACCGTCTTTATACGGTATTCACGCTGCATTAACGTACCGTCAACGTATAATCACTTTTCTTGTACTTCCGTCATCTTCCTTTATGATGTATATTCCGTGCGTAAGTGGTTGCCCTGAAACCCGGCGTCCTGATAAGTCATATACCGATTTTGTTCCGTTTCCGACGGTTGTAGGCTGCATTATGCCTGTGCTCTCAAGAAGGGTGACGGTGCATTCGGCAGACTCATACGAAAGCACGCCGGCGCTTATGCCTCTTACTTTGAAACCGTAAACCTGCCCGGGCTCAAGTCCGGAGAAGGTGAAACATGCGCGCCCGTCAGTCTTAACTGCATTGTAACCGTCAACAGGGATACGCTCGAGCATCCTGCATTCGGCTGTTACGTCATCAAGCGTGACGTATCCGCTCTCACGAACGAACGTCAGTCTTACCATAGTTGCACCTTCGGTAGAAGCCGTCAAGGTCGAACCTACCGTCGGAACGTTGATTTCTTCAGTCTCAGTCCATGTTGTTCCGTCGTATGTCTCAATTCTGATTTTTGCTCCTTTAACGCTCGCGCGGCACCAGAATGATACTTTGTCTATCAATGTTTCAGGGTAGGCTACAACGAGATTGTCGCCGTCGGCCGACAGGCGGAGCGACGGGGCAGCCTCTCCGTAAAAGCCTTTTACCGAATAATATATGTCGCTGCTTGTAGTCCAAAGCGTCGGCAGGCCGTTGTACTTGTCGGAGAAGTCGTAGCCTTGCTCGGTAGTCTCGGTGCTGTAACCGTGCTTCAACAGTGTGACTGAGTAGTCGTCGGCATCGGCCATCTCGTCCCAAACCGCTTCAAAGCCTGTCGACGTTACAGACGTTGCTGCAAGTCCTTGAGGTATTTTCTTATTGAATGCCAGTTCGAGCGTGGTTGTTTCAGCTAAAACGGGCTCTGACTGGTAATCAGCCAGGCCGGCCTTTACTTCTACGAGGTAAGCCGTCTCGGGCGTAAGTTGTTCCATCTTAAGCGTGTCGGCATAGAACACTGTCAATCCGTCGTAGCCCGGCAAGCAGTTGTAATCGTCTTCACCTACAACCTCGGACACGCTTACCTTATAATATTTAGCATCAGGAACTGCCGTCCAAGTGAACGCGAAGCTGCTGTCTTCAACGGCCATAATGTCGACTTTTGCCGGTGCGGCCATCTTGAATTGCGTGCCTTTGGGCAGCAGCCGTATGGTGTCGCCGCGCTCGGTTACGTCGGCAAGAGCCAGCGGAACGGAGCCGTTCCATGCCGTCAGGTCCCATTCGGTTACGCCTGCGGTGCCGGGGAAGGGGTCGCCCGTCATCGAGGCGTCCGACCCAATGCCGTCGGCCTCAACTATGTCGACGCGCTGATGTGAGGGGTCAATGTTCACCATGTTGTTCATCCACGCCTCTTCGTCCATGTCGATGTGCCACATCAGCATGCCGTGTCCCGGCAGGTAAGCGTCCCAACCGCGCTGCTGCCTGTTCTCGAGGATGAAGTATTCGTTGTCGTTGCCTTCCACTTTCACGCGGTAAGCCTTGTTGCAGTCGGCTAAGTTTGGCAGCGTGCTTATGCTGTCGGCGTTGATGTCGAGGTCGGTGTACTCGAGCCATCCAAGCTCGGCGCGCTCGAACGCCGAGAACGTGGGCGGCGTGTTCATGTTGTTGTTATAAGAACCTGACGCCATTGTGTCCCACGGTCCCGGGTCGAACCCGAACATGCTGTATGCCACGTCGTAATGGTCGGCAAGGCCGAGAACGTGGCCGAACTCGTGCACGAACGTGCCTATGCCCGTAGGAATGAGGCTTCCGTCGGCCATGTAGCGCAGCTCGTTGCTGCACGTATAGCGGTCGATGCGCTTGCCGTCGAGAATCAGTTCCTGGTTGTGTCCGCTTTCCAAGTTCCACGAGTGGGGCCAGATGAAGTCGTCGCCGTTAGGCGTGTCGGCCTGTCCGTAGCCTGCGTATTGGAAATAAATGTTGTCAACGTAGCCGTCGCCGTCGGTATCGTATTCGGAGAAGTCAATCTCGTCGTCCAAAGCTTGGCACGACTCGATTATCGCTTCGTAAATCTTGTGGTCTTGTCCGCCCGTGTCGCTGCCGTAGTAAGTGGCCTCGTGCGGGAGCTTCACCGGGCCTGCTACGACGAACTCTGGGTCGAACCGTCCTGCCGACGACGTTACGTAGAAGTCCCTTGCACTGCCGTCGGCACCGTTGCTGTAAGTGAACCCCTCCTTGTTGAGCATGTCGGTATAGAACTGTTTTGGGTTTTCTACCGAGCTGAAGTCCTGGTCGCTGAACTCCCAAAGTATCACGAGCGACTTTTGTTTGCCCAACGTGGGAAAGTTGTTAATGCGGATGCGTGCCGGACCCGACCTTGTGCGCGGCCGCTGCGGGCGTGCGGCAGTCAGCGTGGAGACGAACGCTTGGCGGTCTATCGTCTTTATATAGTCTTTATCGGCCTGGCCGCGTTCGGCTGCGTTGCGTGCCTGCATGCCGCTGCCGGTTATCCTGCCGCCGGTCAGCCGTGCGTACTCGAACGCTCCCGTAGCCTTGTTGTAATACAGCGGCACCCCATCTTCAGTGGTTCGCATGTGGCTCCATTCGTCGCCGAGTATCATCACTGTCAACATCGTTCCGTCAGGTTGGCGCACCTGTTTAGGGCTTGGGTCGGCTGGTATCGCCATTGCGCCGGTGCAACCGAGAGCCAGCATGAGGCCCAGCACCTTGAGTTTTCTTGATTTCATGGTTGTCATTGCTTTTTATAAACAACCCCGTGGCGGAATTATTTGTGCCCCTTTTAAGACCGAAACTTTCGGTTTGTTTCATTTCGGCAGCTTTTACTTACGGTTCCCACTTGCTCCCGACGCAGTTGCAAAAGGTATCCTTTTATTGCGTGAAATGCCGTCTTTTAGAAGGCAAAAGGCCATGTATTGAAAGCCCAAAGACCGTCGTTTAAAACCGTAACCATCGCCGTGTACGCTAAAAACAATTCTGCCAACAGGGGTAAACAATGAAGAGTCGGGATAAGGAAGGTCAGACCTTGCCTGCCCGGCTCTCCATTACACATTTACATTATCTTTATTACTTAACTAACACTTTTTGCGTCTTGCCGCCTGCCTTTACGATATACAGTCCGGCCGGAACGTCGATTGTCTCGGTTGCCTGTGCCGTGCGGCTTGCCATGCTGGCTCCGCCTGCCGAATAAACCGTTACGGCCTGTCCGTCCGCTCCGGTTATCGTGATGCATCCGTCGCCGCCCTTAACCGTCACGCCGCCGTCAGTCGTCACGCCTGCTATGCCAGTGGTAACGGCCACCGTGTTGGAAAGTGCCGACTCGCCGAGGTTGTATATTGCGCTCACTGCGTAAGTGCCGTCGGCCTGTGCCTTGGCTTCGGGAGTGAGAACGAGGCTTACGCCTTCGCCGTCGCAATAAACATTGTAACCCTTAAGAACCGGAGCCTGTGCCTCGGTGTAGGCAATGTTGTCGATCATTATGCCGAAACCGTCGTAAACGGTGTGGATTGCGACATACTTGGTGTCGGCCGGAAGCGTTGTCTTAACCTCTTGCCAGTTACCCGCCGTGCCGTAAGTTACGGTTGTAACCTTCTCGGTAAACGACTCCGGATTGCGGTCGGTGCTCGACGCAAGTACTTCTATCGTGCTTGTGATGTCGTTGCTCAGCGTCATGAACGAGAAGTCGGTGCCGCCCTTAACCTCGGGCGAGATGAACCAGTCGTCGTCGGGCGTAGTGTTCGGGCGTCCCTCTGCGTCGGCTCCGTAGTTGCCGAAGTGGATGAGACACTTCTCGCCTTCATACGGCGTCCACATCGCTGCCGTCGGGCATCCTGCCTCCCTTGCGCTCCATGTCATCCATGCATACGGCTGGTTTGCGTAGGGCCAATAGTTTCCGTAGTATTGGACGAAAGTCAGCGTAATGTTGCCGTCGCCGTCGTAGGTCGTCCATCCGTTCATGTCGTCGAGCATGAAGGCGGGCATGTCCTCGAAGTCGAGCGTAACTTCGCGTCCGTCCATAGACTCGGGAGCAGTCCATGTGAGCAGGTTGTCGCCCGTCAGTGCAAGGTCGGCAGGAGCCGGCAGGTCTACTTGCTCAGGCTCGAGCGTAATTTCCTCGCTCTCGTTGTTGCTCTCGTCCTCGTCGCCGTCGTACATCACTTGCG
>CALUIJ010000006.1 GCA_944320675.1 uncultured Prevotella sp. | reverse complement strand
GATAAGGCCCACGCCCGACTCCCGCCGCCTGATTGTGAGCGCGTGGCACGTGGCCCAGGCGGACCGCACGGCGCTGCCGCCCTGCCCCACCATGCTCCAGCTCTACGTGGCCGACGGGCGGCTGAGCCTCCAGCTCTACCAGCGTTCGGCCGACACGTTCCTCGGAGTTCCGTTCAACATCGCCTCCTACGCGCTACTGCTGATGATGATGGCGCAGGTGACGGGGCTGAAGCCTGGCGACTTCATACATACTACGGGCGACACGCACATTTATCTTGACCACATAGAGCAGGTGAAGCTGCAGCTTACGCGCGAGCCGCGTCCGTTGCCTACGATGCGCCTCAACCCTGACGTTAAGGACATATTCAGCTTCGATTATGAAGATTTCGTACTTGAAGACTATAATCCTTGGCCGCACATATCAGGGAAAGTGAGCGTTTGATAAATAAAGAGTTAGGAGTTAAGAACTGAAAGACAGCGTTAAGTTAATTAAGAAAATTACCGCATGAGGATATCAATCATAGCCGCCGTTGCACGCAACCGCGCAATAGGAAAGGACAACAAACTGATTTACCGTTTGCCCGACGACATGAAACGCTTTAAGGCTTTGACGACGGGGCACACCGTAGTAATGGGCCGCAAGACGTTCGAGTCGCTGCCGAAAGGGGCCTTGCCCAACCGCAGGAACATCGTTTTAAGCCGCGCCGTGCACGATTTTCCCGGTTGCGATGTGTACGCTTCGCTTGATGAAGCTCTCAATCATTGCTCTCAAGAGGAGGACATTTATATAATAGGTGGGGCGGAAGTGTATGCACAGAGCATCAACATTGCCGACCGGCTCTGCCTTACCGAGATAGACGACGTGCCCGGCGGCGCCGACGCATTCTTCCCCGAATACGACGGTTGGCATGAAGTGAGCCGCGAAGAGCACGCAACCGACGAACGCCACGCCTACCGTTTCGCTTTCGTCGACTATGAAAAATAAACGGTAAAAGTCGTGGATAGGCACACGTCCTACCCACGGCTTTTACCGTTACGGTTGTATTTCATTACTTTAAAAATAGCTTTCCGACTCGCTCTTTCAGTCCTCCTTCGGTGTAACCTACCCATTTTTTAATGAATGTTCCTTGCGGAGAGATAAGCACAAAGAGCGGTATGCCGTAAATGCCGAACTTCGCCGCTATGCCGCTTCGCCCTTGACGGTCGTTCAGGTTGTTACCAGTCACACCGTATTTCTCGGTAGCCTTGCGCCAAATCTTGTCGTTGTCGAGCGACAGGCTGACAACGGCTACGGAGTCTTTATACGTTTCAGCTATTTCTTTTAGTTCTGGTATGGCCATTACGCAACCACGGCAACCATAGCTCCAGAAGTCCATAAGTATGTATTTCCCCATGAAGTCGGCAAGCCTATGGACATTTCCGTCCAAGTCATACAAGTCTGTATCACTTACAAATTCTCCTACCTTGAATTGCGCAGGAGGGTATATCACGGCTCCGGCTTCCTTTCCCATAGGCGTGTTACGCCACATTACGGGTAGCTTGTCGTATAGTTCCCTGACGCTGTTCTTCACGTCCTCGCGCTCAGAATGCTTCGCGATGTAAGCATTGTTGAGAAGTTCCAACATCCAAACGTCGTCCACCTGCATGGCAGCCATCATCTTGCTTTCCTTTAAAATGATCTCTTCATGCAGCTGTTTTGTCGCTTGTTTCAGACTGTCGCGTACCGCTTTCAACCTTGACTTGTCGCTTTCCGCAATACCTTTAGCCTTCAGCTGCGCCTTTACGGCGTCCTCTTGCCGGTCGTTTCGCTGTACTGCGATCCATAAGTCACGCACCGGGGCTATGAATTTCTGCCTCTCTATCTGTTCCGGAACGTCGCTTTCTACGTTCCATGTGTAAACAAACATGTCGTTGGAGGAAATCCTTACATGGCTGCCTGGACGCATATACAGTCTTAGGATCATGCTCCCTGTGCCGCCGTACTGTGCGGCCAACGCCATATTATCAGTACCGCTGCCGGTGGTTTCACCTTCAAAGCGGAACTTGCCGGCGCGCAACGTGTCCCTCGCAACAATTGTTCCAAGGTTCCCCTCGTCGCGGAACAGCAGTATCTCCGTGCCTTCCGGCGCTTCGCCTACGTTGCCTTCTATCACATAATTATTTTGCGCTTGCGACACAAAAGGTGACAACGCAAGCGCAAATGATAAGATTAGTTTTCTCATACCGTACAATGCTCGTTAGCCTTCGGCAGTGTCGATGTCGTCTACCGGCATGTCGACTATCGGCAGCTGGCGGCTGAATGCCGAGTTGAACGATATTATCGTCTCGCTGCGTGATAGTCCGAGAGGCTGAAGACGGTCGTGGATTATGTTCAGCAAGTGGTGGTTGTTGGTGGCGTAAATCTTGATGAACATGTCGTAGTCGCCCGTTGTGTAATGGCATTCAACCACTTCGGGAATCTTTTTCAGTTCGTCGACAACCTCGTCGAACTTCTCCGGATTCTTCAGGTTCAGCCCCATGTAGGCGCATGTCTCATAGCCTATCTTTTCGGGGTCGATGATGAATTTTGAACCTTTGAGCACTCCAAGGTTGTTCAATTTCTGTATGCGCTGGTGGATGGCTGCGCCACTCACGTTGCACGAGCGCGCCACTTCAAGGAATGGGATCCTTGCGTCCTCGGCGATAAGCTTAAGGATCTTCTTGTCTAATGAATCTAAATTGTGATGTGCCATTGCTGTTGAAAATTTACTTTGGTTATAAATTCTGACAAACAGGTAAATAACTTAACGTCAAATACATATTGTCAATTATTTTGCGCAAAGATACTATAAAAATATTATTTCCGCAACAAATTGTAAGTAAATTTTCGAATTTACGCTATGGATTAAAATTTAGTAGGCTAAAAAGTGCTTATTTTTTGCCTTTTTGATTGGCTGAATAGTTTATTCTTAACGCCCCTGCCTTGCGCAGCGCTTGCTTCACGTCGGTTATCACGCCCATTTCAGTGCCGCGGTCGGCTTTTATCGAGACGCTCATGTTTTGCGCGTCCTCGGGCGACATGCGTTTGCGTTCTTCCGCAACGTAGTCGATGATGTCTGTCGTGTCGGCTATTTTGTCGTTCAGCTGTATGCTTGTTTTGTCGCCTGTGACGTGTCTTATTTCGTCAGTAGGCTTGCCGATGTAGATGTATGTCACGGCCGACTTCTTGACAAGTCTTGTCAGTTCGGTGCCTTCAGGCACTTGGTATTTCACCTTGAGCGTCACCTCCCTCATGTGCGTCACGGTTATGAAGAAGAAAAGCACGGTGAAAATCAAGTCGGGCAGCGCGGCCGTGTTGAGTTGTGGTACTTCGCGCCTTGCTCGGTTAAAGAAAGTCATTGCCCACCTCCTTCCCGTCCGTCTGTCGTGGTCTCTATGATTCGTTGCGGATAATGCTTGCGTACCGTCTCCCTTTGTTCGGGCGTGCATAGGTCGTAAAAGTGTCCGTATGTCCTTGACGCATATTTGTTTCGTAATGCCTTGTATGCGCCCACGATTTCGTTTTGCACGTTGAAGTATGAGTCGTAAGACGCCTGTCGGTCAACTTCGAGATTTATCATGTGGAGTTGCCTGTCGGCGGCGTTTTCGACGAACGCTGTCACTTTTTCGCGTAAACGCCCGATGTCGCACGCCTTTCCGTCCACTGTCAGCCTGTTGGCCGCCGTGAGTCTTATTGAAAGTACGTTGCTCCGTTCTATGTCGGTTGTCGTCTCTTGCCTGTCCTCCTTGTTTGCCGGCGGCAGCATGCGGGCCAGTCCCTTGTCGGTGTCCATAGAGGTCATGATAAGGAAGAACACCAACAATATGAATGAAATGTCGGCTGTCGATGTCGTGTTTAGTTGCGGAACGGTGCGTTTGTTGCGGCGTAGAATCATGTGATGCTCTTGATTTTCCTGTTGTATCCAGATATTCCGAACGCTACGCCGCATACGGCTACGGCGAGCAGTATGAGGGACGTGTTGATGAACATATCAGTGGCTTTCAGCCAAAATGCGTCAGTATATTCCACGCCGTTGACAAGCACCGGCTCTGAAGAGCCGAGCATGAACGTGGCGGCAAGGCTGGCCGCGAGCATGAGCGCCGTGCCCCAGGCTATTTTCGCCGTAGGTATGTTGTTGGTTACGGTCTGCCTGTTGCCGCCCTTTCTGAGGCCTGCGGCCGCTGCGGCGGCGACAAGCGCCACTGTGGCTGTTACCAGTACGTATATGAATACGAGCACAAGGTCGGTAAGCCGTGGGGCGTTGAATTCAGGGTTCTCCTCAAAAGGCACGTCGTATCCTATCAGGAAAAACGCCCCGAACACCAGCACTATGAGAGCTACGAGGACGCAGAGCACCCTTGTCGATATTTGTTCGGCCGTGAGCTTTTTCATTCCTTGTAGGGATAAGCGTGTCATTTCGTCAACTTATATTTCATGATAATGTCAAGCAGCGTTATCGCCGACTCTTCCATCTGGCTTGTGATGTGTTCAATCTTGGACAGTATGTAGTTGTAAAACACCTGTAGTATCAGTGCGGCTATCAGTCCGAAGATTGTGGTGATGAGGGCCACTTTCATTCCGGCCGCCACGATTGTCGGGCTGATGTCGCCTGCCTGTTGTATCTGTTCGAAAGCCATCACCATGCCGATCACCGTGCCGAGGAAGCCCAGCGACGGGGCCATGGCTATGAACAGCGTAATCCACGAACAGCCTTTCTCTAAGTTGGCGGCCTGCACCGTGCCGTAAGACGTTATGCTGCGCTCGATGTCCTCCATCGGCTCGTTGATGCGCGAGAGGCCTTGGTAGCAGATTGATGCCACGGGGCCGCGCGTGTCGCGGCATGTGGCTTTTGCTCCTTCTATGTCGCCTTGCATGATTTGGCTCTCAAGGTCGGTCATCAGCTTTTTTGCGTTGATCTCCGAAAGTGTCAGGTATATTATGCGTTCTATGCAGAAGGCGAGTCCAAGCACAAGGGCGAGCGCCACGAACGACATGAAGCCTGCGCTGCCCTCTATGTATTTAGTTTTCAGCATCTTGTGGAAACCTACGCTCTCTACCGGGGCTAATGCGGAGTCGGCCGCTTCGGCCATGTAGACGCCTGACGAGTCGGCAATAACGGCGTTGCCGGCAGTGTCGACGGCGGCCTCATGGTTTACGCCGCCCGTGTCAGCCGCCGCGACGGCCGTTTTTCCTGCCTGGGCAGTGCCTTGCGGCAGTGCCTTTTGGGCTTGGGCGTAATTGCATGGAGTAAGTACGAGGAGCGTGATTGTCGCAAGAATAGCAATCAAGTTGTTCATATCCTTAAGGATTAAAAAAACGTTAGCGGAAAGAGGGGGATTCGAACCCCCGATACGCTTTTGGCGTATACACGCTTTCCAGGCGTGCCTCTTAAGCCACTCGAGCATCTTTCCTTCAACCGGCTTAACGTGTCATTTGCATCATGTGGAGGAACGGGGCTGTCCGTTCCACGTTGATCGGTGATCCCGTTGGGATTCAAACCCAAGACCTTCAGAACCGGAATCTGACGCTCTATTCAGCTAAGCTACGGGACCTGTTTTTACAATCGTGGTGCAAAGGTAATACTTTTTCCCTAAATTCAGCGTAGGAAATTAGGAATTAAGAGTTAAGAATTAAGAAAATATGTCGCTGGAACTGCAAACAAGGGCATATTTTCTTAATTCTTAACTCTTAATGCTTAATTTTCAACGCTTACAGCCTTTCGAGTTGTACTGTGAAGTGGCGCATCAGCGGGGCCTCCCATGCTATCCTCACGCCGCGCGTTATCTGTTCGCGGCGGTCGTACACGTTCTTCAGCGCGGCGGCTATTACGGCCATGTGGTTGTCGGTGTAGACGCGGCGCGGGATGGCGAGCCGCAGCAGGTCGAGGCCGTTGAAGCGGTTTTCGTGGGTCACGGGGTCGCGGTCGGCGAGCAGGTATCCTATCTCGCATCCGCGTATTCCGGCTTCAAGGTAAAGCTCTATGGTGAGCGTCTGGGCGGGGAACTCCTCCTTGGGAACGTGCGTCAGCACTTTCGTCGCGTCGACGAATATGGCGTGGCCTCCGGCCGGGCGTTGGTACGGAATGCCGTATTCGTCGAGCAGGCCGGCGAGGTATTGCACCTGGCGGATGCGTGTCTCAAGGTTGTCGAACTCCGTGTTCTCGTCTAATCCGATGGCCAGGGCGTCCATGTCGCGGCCGTTCATTCCGCCGTATGTCAGGTAGCCTTCAAACTGCACGCAGTATCCTTTAGCCCCTTCGTACCAGTCCTGGCGGCGGGTTGCTATGAATCCGCCCATGTTCACTATGCCGTCCTTCTTGGCGCTCATGGTCATGCCGTCGGCCAGCGAGAACATTTCGAGGGCTATTTCCTTAATGGTCTTGTCGGCGTAGCCCTCTTCGCGCGTCTTTATGAAGTAGGCGTTTTCGGCGAAGCGTGCCGAGTCGAATATCACGGGCTTGCCGTATTTGTCGGCTATGGCGCGCACCTGGCGCAGGTTTTCCATCGACACGGGCTGTCCTCCGGCCGTGTTGTTGGTTACCGTGACGATGATGAAAGGTATGCGTCCGGCGTTCTCCTTCAGCGCGTTTTCAAGCTTTGCGGGGTCGACGTTGCCCTTGAACGGCACTTCCAGCTGTGTGTCTTTCGCCTCGTCCACGGTGCAGTCGAGCGCAATGGCCTTGCGTCCCTCGATGTGTCCCTTAGTAGTGTCGAAGTGTGAGTTGCCGGGTACGATGTCGCCCTCGTGTACGAGGTAAGAGAACAGCACGTTCTCGGCGGCGCGTCCCTGGTGCGTCGGTATTACGTATTCGAAGCCCGTAATCCTCTTGATGGTGTCTTTCAGGCGGAAGAACGAGTCGGCTCCGGCATAGCTCTCGTCGCCCATCATCATGCCCGCCCATTGGCGGTCGCTCATCGAGCCTGTGCCCGAGTCGGTCAGCAGGTCGATGTACACCTGGCGCGCTTTCAGTTGAAACACGTTGTAATGAGCCTCTTTTATCCATTGCTCGCGTTCCTCGCGCGTGCTTTTGCGGATAGGCTCAACCATTTTTATTTTCCAAGATTCTGCAAATGGTAATTCCATAGTTGTTAGGTTTTTCAGTTTCCGCGTCAAAGTTACATAAAAATCCTGATTGCGCAATGTTTTTCGTGACTTTTTGTTAGTTTTTCGTTTTGTTAATGGCACGTGGCTCCCACCGTTGCAGGCGGCGTCAACGGCACATCGGCAGTTTAACCCCAATCGGTCGTTAGAGCGTAATACCTGAAAACGTTATAGCCTTGCGGCGATTCCCAATCCTGACCTTGGCCTTGAATCCGGTTGTACGGCGTGTCGCGGTTGGTTGTCTTTCGCGTTGTAAAAGACAACGTTTCGGCGTGCAAAAGCTTACCTTTTGCGCCGTAATAGGTAAGCTTTTGCACGCCGAGACCTTTCCTGATAAGTAACGTCCTGTAAGTCAGGCGTTTTTATCCGATGCCCTCGTTGCCGCCCTCTTTCGTGAATATGGGCGATAGGGTCTGGACGTAACGCAAGAGGTCGTTTGACTCTTCTATGCTGAAAGCCTTTGCGTCCCACGTCTTACGCTTGCCCATGCCGAGCCATTCGCGGTAACTGTTCGCCTCCCTGCCGTACGGGTGTGTGGCGAATGCTTGTTTCATGCATTCGTATCCGCCGTATCCTCCTATGTCCTCCGGCGGGCATGCGCCTTTCCCCGCGAGGCATAAGGCCGTGCCGCCGCCGTCGTAATTGCCGTCTTCAAGCGTTATCTCGTGAGTCCAATAATCGCCGAAATCGTAGATGTAAAGCAGCTTGTCGTGCTCTTTGAAATATTGTTCCAACGGCGTTTTTTCGGAGTCGATGCGGATGCATGTGTAGTAATCGTCATCTTCAAGCTGCGGATAGATTATGAAGTTTGGCCTGTATTCCTCGTCGGAGAACTTGAACAGGTGGCTGTTAGTCCAACCGAATGCGGCTTGGATGACGAAGTGGAACTGGGTGAACGTGAAGTTCTCAGGCACCGACACCCTCCGCCAGACGGGCGGTCGGGTTATGTTCTTGATCTTGATTTTGAAAACGTATGCCATGTTTCGTTGGTTTAAATTATGCCTTTATCCGGAAATGCTGAAGTTAAGGTATGTATAAGTGGTACGGTCTGGCCGGCAAGCTGCGTGGCTGAAGCCCCTGTCTGCTTGCCGGCTTGACCGTATTCTGTTAATAATTGAACGTGTAGCGTCCGCTGCCTACCTGTTTCTTTTGGCCGTCGGGCAGCACTATCACGGCGTCGCTGCCTACGGGTATCTCGACGGTGAGCTGCGTGCGCGAGCAGTCGACGCTGATTCTGCCGTAGAGCGAGGCCGTCGAAGCCTTGACGTATTGCAGGTCGCCTACGAGCGTCGGGGCTATGAGCAGATGGCGCAGGCCGTGCGTGCCGGGTTGGTTTTGTATGCCGGCGAGGGTCTTGAACAGCCATTCGTCTATCTGCCCCATCATGAAGTGGTTGAGCGACGAGCCTTGGTTGGGGTCCCATTGCTCGGTCAGCGTGGTCGCGCCGTGGCGCAGCTGGTAGCCGTAGCCCGGCGTCTCGTAGTGGTTGAGCATGGTGTAGAGCAGCTCGTTCTGTCCGTTCAGGGCGAGCGTCTGGAAGAGGTAGCGGTTGCCTACGTCGCCGGTTGTCAGGCGGTTGCCGTGTTCCTTGATGTCGGCTATGAGGCTCTGCATTACGGCCTGCTTGTTCTTGCCGGTCAGCCCGAGGTATAGCGGCAGGGCGTTGGATGTCTGGCTGCCCGAGCCGTATGTGCACGAGTCGGGCTTGTAGAACTCTCGGTTGAAGGCTTCGGTCACGTCCTTGAGCATGGCCGAATACTTCTCTGCGTCGGCTTCGCGCCCGGTCATGCGCGCGGCGCGCGTGAGCAGTTGCAGGTCGAATATGTAGTGGGCCGTAGCTACGAGCGGCACCGGCGTGTTCTTCGAGAATCCCGCCCGCCACGGTCCGTAGTCGTACCAGTCGCCGAGGCCGTGGCTTACTATGCCGCCTTCGGCGCGCGACGTAAGGTAGTCCACGTAGCGGCGCATCGGTTCGTAGTTGCGTGTGATCAGGGTGCTGTCGCCGTACTGGTCGTAATACATGAACGGCAGTATCACGAGCGTGCTGCCCCATTCGGGCGAGTCGTCGAAGAGGTTGCCGAACGATATGTATTGCGGCGCGGTGGTCGGCACCATGCCGTTCTGTTTTTGCGTGTCGGTGATGTCGCGTATCACCTTCGGCGCGTAGCGTGTCATGTCGTAGTTGTACAGCAGGCTCGGGCCGCAGAGGTGGTCTTGCTCCAGCCAGCCTAACTTTTCGCGGTGCGGACAGTCCGAGAGCACGCTCTGCATGTTGCTGCGCTCGGCTCTTTCGATGAGGCGGTGTGTCTGCGTGAACAGCGGATTCGAGCACTCGAACGACGATACCTCTTCGGCCGAGTTGTATATGAAGCAGCTGTTGAGCCTCTTCAGCACGGGCAGGCCGTCGGGGTTGGGCTGTCCTTCGAGCACGGCGCCCTCTACCTGGATGTAGCGGAAGCCGTAATAAGAGAAGTGCGGATGCCACGTCTCCTGTCCGCCGCCCTTCAGCGTGTATTCGTAATAGTGCTGCCGGCCGGTCTGCCGCTGGTCGCACGCTCCCTGCCGGGTCAGCTTTTCGGCCACGAGCATCGTTATTTTCTGTCCGCGCTTGCCGCTGACCGTTATCTCGGGGAAGCCCGCGAGGTTCTGCCCCATGTCGGCCACGAACGCCGAAGGGTGTATCTCGCGCTTCGTGGCCTTGCTTGCGGCGGCGAGCGAGTCGGCCGGTATGGGCTCCCACGACTTTATGCCGTAACGCTCCATGATGCGCACGGGCTGCACGGTCTGCGGCACGAGCCGTCCCTTCGGCCCCTCGGTGGGCACTACGGGAAGCCATTTGGAATCGTCGAACCCGGCACGGTCGCACCCGGCCTGTTCCAAGCGGGCGTCGTAAGATTCGCCGCCGTATATGCTGTTGAGCGTTATCGGTCTGGGCGCATACTTCCAGTCGCCGCCGCTCTTGACGACCTGCTGAGTGCCGTCGGCGTAGTTTATCTCAAGGCGCAGTATCATCTGGGGAGGCCCGAAGCTGGTCTGCAGCTTGCTGTAGCGGCCCATGCGCTGCACGTTGAACATGCCGTTGCCGAGCAATACGCTTACTGCGTTGCCGCCGGAGGCCAACAGGCCTGTTACGTCGAATACGTTATAGTACACCGTCTTGTCGTATTCGCTCCACACGGGGGCGAACTCCGCGTTGCCTACGCCGCAGCCGTTAAGGCTCAGTTTGTAGTGGCCCATGCCGCTTACGTAAAGCACGGCGTCGGTGATTTGCTTCCGCCCGGTGTCGAACTCCTTGCGCAGGATTATGCTTTTGGCCGAGAGCGGGTCGACGGCGGCCCATTTCGTCTTGAACGAATCCTTCTTGAACACAGTGTTCGGGAAGCGTCCGTCGGGTATCTTGGCGTCCTTCCGCGTGATGGCTCCTATCCATTCGGCGTCCAACTTGGCAGGCACGACGCGTATCTTCTGTTTTCCGCTCAGGTCGGAAGCCTCGCCCTTATCGTTCCATACGCGCACTTGCCAATAGTATCCGTGCGTGTTCGGCTTTAAGGCCGGCGCGTCGACAAGCTGGCTTTGGCTTGATGCCACCTTGCCGGAAGTGTACACCTGCCTGTCGGTGACGTTTTCGCGGATGGTTATTTCGTATGCCGACTGGCTCTCGCCGTTGGCCGTGGCCGTCATCTGCCAGCCCAAACGTACAGTGCCCTCGGTGACGGCCATGTCGCTTATGCAGCCGCTCTCGGGCGCGGCCGGGTCGCCCTGGTAGTTGCAAGTCAGGCGTGTGACGGTCAGTTTTGCGCTTACGTTGATTGAACATACGGCCGCAAGCATGACGACGAAGCTCCTCATATTCCTTAAAGTTCCCATGATTGTTCGTTTTGTTTGAGTATGGTTTTAGTAATAAGACTCTTAGAATTGAGACGGTTCACAGTTGGTTTTGTACTACCGTTCGTGTCCGTTTTTATCTTATTCAACCCATGGAATGGATTATTATTGTCCCTTTAGGCGTGGAAACTTTAGGTTTGTCGTATTCCGGCGGCTTTAACTTACGGTTTTCATTCGCTTCCGGCGCGTTTGCAAAAGGCATCCTTTTATAGCGTGAAAGGCCGTCTTTTAAAAGGCGGAAAGCCATGTTTTGGAGGCTTAAAGGACACCGTTTGAAACCGTAATCACCGCCGTACGGCTAAAAACAATTCCGCCAACAGGTTTTGCTCATTAAGTTAACGGCATGCAAAGGACTTCATGTCTTTTATTTTTGCATAAAAGGCATTGTTTATTTTTCCAGTCACATTATTTATTGTATTTTTGCATTTAACGAAACTAATGATATGATAACGTGGAAAAATAAATATGCCATAGGCAAGGTGTTTACCTTGCTGATTTGGATTTGTTGCATGGCCGTAGTCTTGTCTTGTTCCCCGAAAACCGGCGGAAAGGACACTGACGGGCATGCGGTAGCCGGCAACAAGCATGAAAACAGTAGCATAAACGTAGAAGACGACGCCTCCTTTTATCTTGAACGCGGCGATGCCAGCTATGGTAAGATGGATTACACCTCGGCCTTGGAGAACTACGTCAAGGGATTGAGGATTTGCGAACTTAAGGACGAAAAGCGCGACATTGCCGTTTTTTACAAGAACATCGGAAACATATATTGCCTGTTCGAGGACCTTGAACGCGGGGGAATGTATTATAAGACCGGGCTGGATTACTGCCGCAAATACGGCGACAAGACTACGGAAATGAAGATACTTATAAACCTTACGGGCATAAGCACGTTCATGAACAAGGTTGACGAAGCGCGCGGATATTATAATGAATTCGTGAAACTCGGCGACAGCGGCGATGACGTAATACGGTTCATGGGGAAATACAATTACGGCCTGATACTGCTTAAGGACAAGAAATACAGGGAGGCCGCCGACATTTACCATTCATTGGTCAAACAGTCGTCGGCCGACGGGATAGCCCCGCTTTACGAATGTTCTGCATACCAACAGATATACCGCGCCTATCTGGGGTTGGGGAAAAAAGACTCGGCCTTGTATTACATGAAAAAGTGCGAGGCCGCCGCTAAGGAGAACAACATGCAATACAGGTTCATAGAACTCCAAAAGGACATCTCCAAATATTATGAAACCGCAGGCGACATGCGTCTGTCGCAGGAATATAAGTCGCGTTACCTTACAATGAAAGACTCGATATACAACATGCGCGAGTTCGACGTGGTGAAGCATGCGCAGTTCTTATACGAAATGGACAAGGTGGAAAAGGAAATATCGGGCCTGCAAACGGAAAAGGACGAATTCAAACGGATTGTCACCTTGCAGCGCACGCTTATAGGAGTGGTGCTGTTCGTGATGCTGGCTGTTTCCGTATTCCTTATTATATTGTACAAGCAGAAGAAAGACCTTAACGAAAGTTACTCCAAGCTGTATGCCGTAAACCGTAAGTTCGTTGAAAACCAGGAAAGCATGAAACAACGTATTTCGGAATACAAGGACAGGATAAGGGAACAGGACGATGAGATAAAACGGTTGGACAAAACACAGGCACCCAACACGGACGAACCTGTGAAATACCAGTCGAGCGGACTCAACGACACACATAAGCAGGCATTGGTTGAGGCCATAACCGATGTGATGGAAAGGCGGATGGCGTTTTGCGACGATGATTTCTCGCTCGACAAACTTGCCGATTCGGTAGGCTCCAACAGCAAATACGTGTCGCAGGTGATTAACGACACCTACGGAAAGAACTTCAGCAACTTTGTAAACGAATACCGCGTGAACCTTGCAAGCATGCGCCTTGCCGACATCAAGAATTACGGCAATTATACGATAAGGGCCGTAGCCGAAAGCGTCGGCTTCAAGTCGTATTCGACGTTTAACAACGTTTTCCGCAAGATAACGGGTATTACGCCCTCAATGTACTAAAAAATGGCCATGAAGGATGAAAACGTTTCATAAAAGGTTCCTATTTCATGAAATTCATAACACTTTGTTTCCAAATTCATGAATCTGGGATTTTTCGGTTTGCAAATTAGCACGATAATCCCTACTTTTGCAACAGTTATTTTTTTGTTTTTATTCAACTTAAATACTATTGCTTTATGAAACATTTATCCTTAATAGGCGCATTCTTGGCCATCACAGCCACTGCGGCCGCTTATCCGTCAACCCAAGCAACGGACAACGACGTTCCTGTAAAGATAGGAATAAAGCTCCATGAACCCGAACTGAATACGGTAGAACGGTGGGCGAACGGCAAACAGGCCGTGGTCGCGCCGGTTACGCCTGAGATTCGCAAAAGCGATGCCGGATTGCTCTCTGCCGACAGGCTGCTTTCTCCCGATGAGTATAGGCGTGTGGCTGAAGCTTCCAAGACGCAACGGCTCGACAGCATAATAGGCTACCTTAACAACGGCAACGACAAATACACGCGCCAGTTGTTTACGTATGACGGCGATTTCAACCCGGTAATGCGCACCAACTCTTATTGGAACGCATCGACGCAGGCGTGGGACGACGCCGAGTTTTACGAATATAAGGTTGACGACGACGGCTATGTGCTTGAGCAATCGGCATGGAGCGCAGTGTCAGGCCAACGCTACCGCTACGAATATGACGAAAAGAAGCGCGGTATAGTGATGGAACTTTGGGAGTTCGACGGTACGACGTGGTCGCCGATACAGCGCGGAGACTACAAGTATGACGACCGCGACAATATGACGGAAGAAGTGATTTCGGCCTGGAATGCCTCGTCGGAGTCTTGGGTGAAAGCCGTAAGGCACTTTGCCGAATACGACGAGCACAACCGCCAAATCAACTACGAGCCGTATGAGTGGAACGGAAACTACTGGTACGGAGTAGGAGAGAAGAAAACTTACGAGTGGACTGAGGACGGAACGAACTACACTTGCGTAGACAGCTGGATATGGGAGCCGGCTGCAAAGCAGTGGTTCAACTATTGCCGTTATGAAAAAGACTTTGACGAGAACGGCAACTGCACGCGCATGGAGAAGATGTTCTACAACAAAGACCTCGGCAATTGGGCAGGGGCTTACGTTTACGACGGCTACGAATACCACAACACAAAATCGACTCTCGAATACGACGAGTTGGGCCGCTTGGTTTACGAGGTGGCTTACGAGAAACCGACGGTCGACGATTACATCATGTCTTCAGACATAACATATACTTGGACCGACCTTGACGACGGCGGTACGCAATGCGTAGCCGTATCAAAATTAGGTTATACGGCAGGCGAACCTTACGTTAACGACGAAACCACTGAGCAGTTTGATGCCAACGGAAACAGGACCTTGCAGTTCTCGCGCCACATAAATACATCCACGAGGGAGTTGGTTGATTATCAAAAGATCACCAACGAGTATGACGAGAGCGGCAACGTGCTTTCAGAAAGGCAATGGGTGCAGGGCGCAAACGGCATGCAACCGTATCTCGGAGCAGACTATCAGTATAACAGCCACAACATGGTGACCGACCAGCAGGGTTGGAAAGGGCAGTCGCGCAGCGACGAGTGGGTGAAGAGCAACCACTTCACTTACGCTTATGAGCAGGACACAATACTCGTTGACAAGAAGTGTTACAGCTGGAGTACGGGCGAGGAAATGCCGAGTTGGGGCGACGGCAATAAGTTTGATTATGACGTTCCTGTCGAGAATATAGTATTGTGGCCGGGCGGAGTGTTCTACCACAAGCTTGTAGAGCAGTATTCTTACTCGGGCAACGGTAACAACTGGGACGTTTCCATGATGCAGACTTATTATTATTCAGACATCATTCCGACCGCTATCGGCAACACCGTCGCCGCGGACGGACAGGAAGTAGCTTTGGAATATGACGGAAACGTGCTCCGTGTAAACGCCGAAGGCGATGTTAAGGTGAACATTTACGGCGTAAGCGGAATGAGAGTCATTGTATCAAGCGAAAAGGTTGTCGACATTTCAAGCATACCCTCGGGTGTTTACGTTGTCGAAGTAAACGGACACAAGGAAAAGATCTTGAAGAGATAAACATCCAGGTATGGGTGAAACGAAAACGGCTGCGGCGTATATCATGCCGCAGCCGTTATTGTTTTGTTTGTGTGTTACTTTGATTCCAATACTGTAACGTTCGACGTTATCTTACCGTCTTTCATTTCCGCCTCTACGATTCTTCCGCCCGTAGCGTGCAGTTTGAATTTCACGTTGATGTCTTTCGGCCATGCCGGGAAGAGCAGCAGGCTGCCGTCGGGGGCTTCCTGAAGGAGCATCTCCTGAAGGCCTATCATTGCTCCGCCGCCGCGGTTGCAGTCGGGTGCCCAGTCGTAACCGGGGTCCCAGAAAGCCGTGAAGCGGTAAGGGCCGTCGGCCAGTTTTGCGGTGTTGAGCCGCACGGCTTCGTCCGTCAGGCCGAGGCATGCGGCCCAGATGTTGTCCTGCTTCCAGCCGATGTGCGTGCGCATTTCAAGCGCGTGGGGGTCTTTTAAGTATGTGTTGCGTGCTATGTCGAGGCCGTCGCGCCCCATTCCGTACACACGCCATGGGAACACGGGGTAGAGTTGCGGTGTCTCAACGTTCTGTATTCGTGCCCATACGACGGCCGGGGCGATACATGTGTCGCCGCCGATTGTGCGCAGGGGAATTGCGGGAATACGGGAATCCAAAGCCCCCACAACTCCCCCAGTGGGGGAGCTTTGGTTTGCTTTGTCTGTTGTGCCATTGTTTTGTTTTGTAGCTTCAGAAGCTTCCCCACTGGGGAAGTTGTGGGGGCTTTGGCTTTTATATTTCTCAAACTGCTCCGTGACAACCTTCAGCGCGGCCACGACGCTCGACGGATTGTAGGCCATCTTGTACGTCTCGCAGCCCGACGAGGGGTAGAGAACAAGTTTGCCGTCGCCGTCTAACGCCTTTACTCCCCGTTGCTTGGCGAGCATTT
>CALUIJ010000005.1 GCA_944320675.1 uncultured Prevotella sp. | reverse complement strand
CCGTCCTCAGGACACTGAGAATGCTCCAGATTTCCGTCAGGTATGGGAGGAAATAGAACGTACATATCTTGACGAGTTCGATACCTTTGTGGCACATAATGTGTCTTTCGACAGAAGCTGTTTGCAGCATTCTGCTGCACTCTACCGTATTCATCTGCCTGAAATAAAATGGGTTCATCCGACATTTCGCGTGATGCGGCAATCATATAGCCTCAATTTGAAATTCCATTCATCTCTAAGCCCATAATGCAATCCGTTTCATCACCTTTATCTTGTTGTTGATTCCCTCGACCTTGGTAGTAGAGATATGACAATGTTTGACCACATGGAAATGGTCAAATACGTGGATTGCGTTGGGGCAATTCTCACATACGGAGAAAAATGCTGTTCATTCTTGTACATTCGTTTGTGGTTATTCAAATATACTGATTATTCAGCAGTTCTCTTATTATCCTATCACGCAAAATGTCGGATAAATTGAAAATTTTGTTTTATGGATTTGCAAAAAACTTAGTAAAAATATTTGCAAAAGTTTGGCTGTACGGAATAGTTGTTGTATTTTTGCAGTAACAGTTCCTGCCACGCCTCTCAACGATGCGTACCACGGCAGGACTTCGTTTTTTCATAGCATCATAGCATTATGGAATATGACAAACAACCAATAGAATTGTCCCTGCAGCTTGATTTGTTTAAGCAAAGGGGATTGCTTGTGACGAATGAAGAGGAAGCCTTGAAACAACTTCATTCCATCAGCTATTTCAGGCTCGCAAGCTATTGGCGGATTATGGAAGAGCCGGATTCCATCAACCATCAGTTTCTGCCCGGCAGCAATCTTGACAAGGTAATCCGCTTATATCTGTTCGACAAGAAACTGCGTACATTAATTTTCACCTCGATACAAGACATAGAAATAGCCCTGCGCACTCGTGTTATTCAACATTTCTCCCTGAAATACGGTGCATTTTGGTTTATGGATGAACTACTGTTCAAAGACAAGCGTATATTTCAGAATTGCCTTGAAAGCATCCAAAAGGAAGTGAACCGTTCCAACGAGGATTTTTTGAAAGAGCATTTTGCGAAGTATAACGCCCCTCCATTACCGCCCGTATGGAAAACGATGGAAGTGGTTTCATTCGGAACGCTCTCCAAGTTGTACTGCAACTTCGGCGATACGGAAGTGAAAAAGGCAGTGGCTCGAAGTTTCGGACTGCCGCAATACCTGTATTTGGAAAGTTGGATGAAATGCGCAGCCGTACTCCGTAACTATTGCGCCCACCATGCACGTCTTTGGAATAGGCGTTTTCCCATAATGCCTCATTTGCCTAAAAAACTGCCATTGAAATGGATTGGCACTTCTGCTTTGCGGCCTATGAAACTTTACGCCCAACTTTGCTATTTGGCATATTTGGAACAAAACATTTGTCCGAACAGCGATTTCAACAAGGAAGTCTTCGTATTGCTCCACGACAAGCCTCAAACGCTTACAAAAGCCATGGGCTTCCCAAAGGACTGGCAAAAAGAGCCTCTGTGGAAAGCATAATCCCATAAACCGGACATATATTGTACCCTTTATTCCACCTGCCATTTGCAAACGAATGCATGAGACAGAGAATTTATTTTTTCCAGTCCGTAAACAAAATGATACAGAAGTTGATACCTCTGTAAAACTATTTCTATGACTAAAGCCACAAATGCCATAGCTAATTATACCATTGCTAACTTGACGTTATAGCTATTCATCAAAATCATATATTTTTCATAACTTTGCAAACTGATGTACACATCATGCCATACAACGTACACATTTGTAAAACATAATTTTCATCATAGGACAACGAAAAGGCGAATGAATGTTGTATAATATTGAAACTTATTTGGTTCATCCGCAAATCGGTTGGATGAGAATAAATATTAATCCATACGTTTATCCTTTTTGTTTATAACTACATCCTATTATAATCCAAGCCGTCGGTAACTGTCATGCCGCACCACGATGCGGCATCCGGAACGAAGACACGCACGATTGCCAACGTTGCCGCACACAGTGGATGCCGCATCGGGGTGCGGCATGACAGTTACCAACCGTTTGGATTAAAAGAGGAAGTTTGTTATATGTTGTATCATACACACATCCAAAAGGTTTGCGGATGAACCATTATGGATCATTCAGAAAAAACTGCGATAAAATTTGTAGGTGATAAAATTATATCTTATCTTTGCGGCAGTACAATAATATAAAAACGGAATGACAACAAGAGTGCGAAGTTCACATTGTTTCCTGTAGCCTTAGTGAAAAACAACGGACTTAAATCATCAGAAATAAAATTGGTCGAGGCTGTGATAGAGGAAAACCAAGAAATAATAGCCGAACATTGGAACAAGTTTTTCAACAAGACAAACTAATCAGATTATGGAAAATATCAATATCACCAAAGTATGGATTACAGACAAGGAAGTGTGGATACGCACGTCAGATGGGAAGGAGGCCTGCGAGAGGTTTGACAATTATCCGAGGCTTCGTTTCGCGACCCCTGAGCAGCGTAAAAACTTCACGTTAAGCAATGACGGCATACATTGGAGCGAGATAAACGAAGACTTGAGTTTTGATGGCTTTTTCACAGAAAAACCATCAAATCCTTTGTACGAGCTGTTCATTTCGCATCCTGAACTTAATGCATCGTTTATAGCGAGAAGAATGGGTATTCCGCAAAGCATCTTCGCCCAATACATCAGTGGAACGAAGAAACCGTCAAAAGAACACAGCGAAGAAATATTGCAGACAATACGAGAGATTGGACGCGAACTTGCAGTAGTGTGAAAATCAAGGATTGTTTTCGAGACTGTTGTATTAAGATGAAACAAACATTTGTCCGCAGGAGGGTGTATCATAATTTTGGAGGTATCAAGAGTGAAACGATCCTAACTCCAGATAACTATAGATAACTCCGGATAACTCATGAATTATCATACCCCCTCCGTTGCTTTTATTGCTGACGCACTCTCCACTCCACTACAAGCCCCATGCCTTAAGGGAGAACTTACGCTCGACATCATTCTCGATGTCGTCGGGCAGGTTGCAGAAGAAGTCGATGCCGGTAAGCTCTTCAAGCTCGTCTATGGTGACTACATAGTCGGATAGCGGCTCGTCGTCGTGCCACTTGGAGGCCTGCTGTTCGGCCCAGAAGCCGATGGCGCGGTAGCCTATGCTGTTCTTCATGAGACAAGCCATGAAGAAATACTTCGGAACGATGAGACGGCCCTTGACACTGGCCGTTCCCCGACCGATGAGTTTTATAATAGGAAATAATGCATGACACAGTTTATTTTACACTACCACTATTGGCTGTAGTAGAAGCTTTCTTTTAAGCAACCTTTCATTACCTTACTTTAACGTCAGTTCGGTATAATGATTATTCCATAAAAAGTATCGTTGTTGTATTGGGTTTTATGAAGTCGGTGGCATTCTGTCATTCCGGGCTTAGACCCGGAATCCAGTATGTACAACCACTTTGTTTACAAAAGGATGTTTTCTGGATTCCGGGTCTAAGTCCGGAATGACAGAATGCACCGACTTCTTATCCATTAGGATGGATTCATTTTCTTTATCTTATGCCGAACTGACGTTACTTTAGTGCAACAGATTGTAATGGAATCAAGAGTTCCCTCAATTGCAGAATAGACGTATGAAGCATAGTTGTTTATTCCATGAGTGCCTGTTGCTACAAAACAAAAACAACTCATCGAAATTGAGTCATAGAACTCTTTCATATACTTCAAGTCATCAAACACCTTATGTTTAAGGTAGGCTTCTGGCATCTTATGTTCAATGTTCATTCCTTAAATATGTATCAAACAGTGAAACATCATCAATATCGATAACTGGTGTGTAAAAATCTGTTCTTGCTGAAGCGAAGATGCGGTAGTATAAATACGCTTGCCGGCCTTACGATAAAGCGGGTATCTTTTAATGTATGCAAGTTTGTCAGGTTTCAGTGCATTTTCAATCACATCAAACTCATTTAAACTTTTCCCGACGATGGAGAGTTTAAATGAGTTTAATGCTCGCACGCAGCATACAAGCTTTTCTATTGCAGATGCATAATGCTTACCCGAACCGTCATAGTCCCCATGCCTTAAGGGAGAACTTACGCTCGACGTCGCTCTCGACGTCGTCGGGCAGGTTGCAGAAGAAGTCGATGCCGGTAAGCTCTTCAAGCTCGTCTATGGTGACTACGTAGTCGGACAGCGGCTCGTCGTCGTGCCAATCGCCGGCCTGCTGTTCGGCCCAGAAGCCGATGGCGCGGTAGCCCATGCTGTTCTTCATGAGACAGGCCATGAAGAAATAACGGGGCACGATGAGCCGCCCCTTGATGCGCTCGATTATCTGGTCCTCGCGGTCGATGGTGCCGCCCTTGCATACGTATAAGGTATCGGTGGAGGCGCGCGGGGTCCAGTCCCTCACCTGCTCTTCCATCCTTACCCAAAGGCCCTCGCCGCGGTCGCCGCCCGAGCTTGTATAGCCGTTGAACTTATGGTATTGGGGCTGCATGTTGGTAAGGTAAAACGTCTGGTAATTAGCCTTGTACGAATACTTGCGGTCGGCGTTGGGGCAGATGTGGCCGTGCTCGTAGCCCGAGCCGTAATAATAATCAACGGGCCAATAGTCGCCCTCGTCCAGGTCGGGGTCGTTCATGTAGCCGTCGACCACGCGGCTGTAAGAGCCGGTATATCCGGAGTGCATCTGGTAACACGACCAGCGTTGCGACTTCTTACCGCAGTCCCACTCGACGGCGTAATTCACACGGTCGGCATCATACGTCCTGTCGTCGCTTGTGCGGTAAACAATGACGACGCTGTTGCCGCCCTTAAGCTTAGGGAACTCCAGGCGCGAAACGGCCGCGTCGCCGGTAACAATGTTCTTATTTGAGTTGCGTCCGCCGGAGGCCGAGGGGTAATCGTCGTCGGAGGAACAAGCCGCCAGCGACAATACGCAGGCGGCGGCGAACAAGATATGAAAGTATTTGCCCATTAACGAAGAACAAAAAATACGCAAAAAGAAATGCGTCCAGGCGTATATGCGACTACGCCCAAACGCATTTCATTGCCTATGAAAAATAATAATGAATATATTATTTACGTGCCTTACCGTAGCGGCTCATGAACTTGTCTACGCGGCCTGCCGAGTCGACAAGCTTGCTCTTGCCCGTATAGAACGGGTGTGACGTACTCGAAATTTCGACCTTTACCACCGGGTAAGTCTCTCCTTCAAATTCTACTGTCTCAGTAGTCTTGCATGTAGAACGTGTAAGGAACATATCGCCGTTGGACATATCCTTGAATACGACGGGGCGATAGTTTTCAGGATGGATACCTTTCTTCATTTTGTTTTTATAAATTGAATGTTAATTAATATAATCGCACATTGATGCGTTTCGGCCGCAAAGTTACTACTTTTCCGCCTAACCGCCAAATGTTAAAGTGATTTTTTAAGCCGACAGGGCTTATTGTCCGCTCAGTCTACGGGAATGTCCTTATTGACGTTCTTGCATCCCCATACGGCATAGAACAGCAAGTAGGCCAAGGCTATGAGCGGAACAATGTAAGACACCATGTAGCCGGTCTTGTCGGCGATGAAGTTCTGGATGAGCGGAAGCACGCCGCCGCCTACAACCATCATCATGAATATGCCCGACGCAGCCGCGGTGTACTTGCCCAACCCCTCGGTGGCAAGATTGAATATGCTGGCCCACATGACCGACGTGCACAATCCGCAGAGGACAAGGAGCAAGGCACTCACGGGAACCGTGACCATGGCGAACGACGAGCCTGTGAACACCGGCATCGACGTCGTGGTGCCCTTTGACGAGAACATGGCGGCGAGTATGAGCACGATGGCGACGGCTGAAACGGTTATCATCATGGCGCGGCTCGAGACCTTGTCGGCAATGAAGCCGGCTATGAAACGCCCGACAAGCATGAGCAACCAATACGTACCGGCAACGAAACCGCCGATAGCGGCAGCGTCGCCCAAAACCCCTGCGCCTTTGTCGGACGCATCGGAGATATAGAAATTAAGGGTTCCGGGTATGCCGATCTCTATTCCTACGTAAACAAATATGCCTATCACGCCGAGAGTGCAGTGGCGGAACGACCACGGACTGTGCTCAAACACGGTGTCCTGCGTAGTCTTGCCCATCTCGGGATCGGCAATCGGAGTGAACGAAAGGATTACGAACGCGCAGGCGAACACCACCATGGCTATGTAGAGCACAAGGTTGACGTCGCTTATGGCCGTATCCTTAGACACCGTGCCGACAAGGGCGCCGACAAGCATCGGCGTAAGCGTACCGGCAAGCGAGTTGCACGTACCGCCGATAAGGTTGAGCTGGTTGCCGCGGTTGCCGCCGCCGCCGAGCAGGTTGAGCATTGGGTTGGTGACGGTGTTGAGCATGCAGACGGAGAAACCGCTGACGAACGCTCCCAGCAGATACACCCAGAACCCGGTCAGCCCGGTGGGGAATCCCGACAAATACTGCACGCACACGCCGACGAAGCCTACGGCTATGGCGACAAGGGCCGTCTTCTTATAGCCGATCTTCACAAGCAACTTGCCCGCCGGGATACCCATGAACAGGTATGCGAGGAAGTTCATCATGTTGCCCATCATGCCAAGCATGTTGCTGCCCATCAGCTCAGGCTGGTTTTTCCATATTACGCCGATAGGCGCGGCGAGATTGGTTACGAACGCAATCATTGCGTAAAGGAACATCATCGCAATGATGGCAATGATGTTTCCGCTTTGCTTGTTTGTTTGTTTCATGGTCTTACTATGTTTTTTAAGTCTTTATGTCATGACAGTCTTTCCTCGGGTACGAAGTAGTCGTCATCGTCCTTCTTGACGACGCGCTTGCGTATGGCGCGCTTACGCTTGGGCTTCTCCTCCACGGGCTTGTCGGTCTTCACGCCGGCCAGTTCGGGATCGATGAGTATGCGTCCGCAATATTCGCATACGATGATCTTCTTGTGCATCTTTATGTCGAGCTGGCGCTGCGGCGGTATCTTGTTGAAGCATCCGCCGCAGGCGTCGCGCTGCACGTAGACAATGCCGAGGCCGTTGCGCGCGTTCTTGCGGATGCGCTTGAAGCTGGCGAGCAGGCGCGGCTCTATTTTCACTTCCAAGTCCTTGGCCTTCTCCTTCAGGCGCTCTTCCTCGGCGCGTGTCTCGTCGAGAATCTCCTCAAGCTCGTTCTTCTTCTCTTCGAGAGCCTGGCGGCGGTCGGATATAAGGTCCTCGGTGTTCTTCAAGTCGGCGTTCTTCTCCTCCACTTTCGCGTTGGCTTCACGTATCTTCTTGTTGCAAAGCTCTATCTCGAGCGTCTGGAACTCTATTTCCTTGCTCAGCGTGTCATACTCGCGGTTGTTCTTAACGTCGTTAAGCTGGGCCTTGTAACGCTCCACGCTGGCCTGGGCCTCGGCTATCTCGGCCTTTTTCTGCTTAACGGCATCCTCGAACTCTACGATGTCGTTCTTTATCTTCTCAACGCGCGTGGTAAGTCCGGCGATCTCGTCTTCAAGGTCCTGCACTTCCAACGGCAGTTCGCCGCGCAAGGCGCGCTCCTCGTCGATGGCCGACAATGTGGTTTGCAACTGGTAGAGAGTCTTCAGCCTCTCCTCTACCGACAAATCTGTTGGATCTTTCTTTGCCATAATATTTATTTTGTTTAAGTATAATCTTTTATTAGCAGACAAGTCGCTTTATCAGCAGACAAGTCGACAAGCAGACCAGCAGACAAGGAGATTTGCCTTGTCGCTTTATTAGCAGACAAGTCGACAAGCAGACCAGCAGACAAGGAGATTTGCCTTGTCGCTTTATTTCTATTAGCAGACAAGTTAACAAGCAGACCAACAGACAAGGAGATTTGCCTTGTCGTGTCTAACTGTTTTCCAACCTGTCAACAGCAAACCTGCTTGTCTGCTTGTTTGCTCGTCTGCTTGTCTGCTCGTTTGCTTGTCTGCTGACAAACTCGTTTACTGACAAACTCATCTGTTACAAGTAAATAATCGGATTCGTGTTTGTCTTGGTCAGATAAGCCTTAACCCCCTTACACTCCTCTTCGATTATCGACTTGAATATTTCATTAGTGAACTGTTCGCTCTGGTAATGGCCGATGACGGCTATCTGGATTTCCTGCTCGTGGCCGAAGTACTCATGGTAATGCATCTCGCCAGTGACGAAAGCATCGGCTCCTTCGGCTACGGCATCGCCCAGCAGGAACGAACCGGCTCCGCCGCACAGCGCAACAGTCTTTATAGGACGGCGCAACAGCTGGTTGCACTCGACACACTCAACGTCGAACGTGCGCTTAAGCATTAACACAAAATCGTCGGCGGCAAGCGTCTCAGGCAATTCGCCTATCACGCCGCTGCCGCACTCAATGCCGCCTACCGTCTTTGCGGCTAAGAACCGACAGTCACGAAGCCCCATCTTCTCCGCTATCTTGAAGTTCACCCCTCCGCGGGCGTTGTCCATATTGGTATGCATCGACACGACGGTGATGCCGGCCTTCAACGCTTTCGCCACGGCACGCTGCACGTCGTCGGCGTAAGTGATGCGCTTAAGGGCATGGAATATCAGGGGGTGATGGCTCACAATGAGATTGCAGCCTAAGGCTTCAGCCTCGTCGACAACCTTTTCGGTAACGTCAAGACACAATAAAGCCCCTGATACTTCCGCCTCTGTCAATCCTACCTGCAAGCCGGCATTGTCAAAGCTCTCTTGCAGGGGCAGGGGCGCGAAACGTTCAAGGGCGTCAACCACTT
>CALUIJ010000004.1 GCA_944320675.1 uncultured Prevotella sp. | reverse complement strand
CTTTCAATCCAAACGGTTGGTAACTGTCATGCCGCATCGGGGTGCGGCATGACAGTTACCAACCGTTTGGATTATAGTAGGATGTAGTCATAAACAAAAAGGATAAGCGTATGGATTAATATTTATGAATATCCGCAATCGGCCAAATACTTACTTACATCCTCTTCTAAGAAGTCGGCAGCATACCGTCATTCCGGGCTTAGACCCGGAATCCAGGAAACACACTTTCGTCAACAACTTAGCTGCATACACTGGATTCCGGGTCTAAGCCCGGAATGACGGTATGCTGCCGACTTCTTAGAAGAGGATGCAAGTAAGTATTTGGCCGATTGCGGATATTCATTTAATATTTATTCTCATCCAACCGATTTGCGGATGAACCGCTTTCAGAGCGTAAAAGGTTAGCTTCCGCCTTGCAAAAGGCCGTGTTTTGCAAGGCAAAAGACCGTGTTTTACACGACGCGAGGCAAGCCGCTGACTCTCAACAGTTTACGCAATCACGCGCAAAACATCAAAAACGATGCCCACAAAAAGGCTACGGTTTGTTTTGCGCTCCGCAATATTTGCATTAACTTTGCATAATACTGCTTGCGCCGGGGGAAGTTTGAAACAAGCTTTTCCTGCCCGCCTGCGTCATACCTGCAAATGTTTCAAAATCAAATAAGCACTAAAACAATGAGAAAAAACATCTTTTTCACCATCTTAACCGCCGCGCTGCTCGTAGGCGTATGCGGCGGAGCCGCGGCGAGGAAGAAGCCTGCGCAGAAACCACGGATACTGATAAGCACCGACATCGGCGGCACCGACCCCGACGACAACCAGTCGATGGCGCACTTCCTGATGTACAGCGACGAGTTCGACACCGAGGGGATAGTGTCGTCGCCGTCGTACGGCTCGGGCAGCAAGGAGGAGATCCTGCGCATGATAGACCTCTACGAGGAAGACCTGCCCAAGCTGCGCAAGCACGCCCCGGGGCTGGCCTCGCCCGACTATCTGCGCTCGATAACCAAGCAGGGGCGCAAGGGGCCGGCGCCGCTCTGCGGATACACGACGGCCACGGAGGGGTCTGACTGGATAGTGGAGTGCGCGCGGAGGGAGAGCGGCCGCCCGCTGTACGTGCTCGTATGGGGCGGACTTGACGACATAGCGCAGGCCCTGCACGACGCGCCCGACATAGCCGGGAGGATAAGGGTGTACTGGATAGGCGGGCCTAACAAGAAGTGGAGCGTGAACAGCTACGTGTACATCGTGGAGAACTTCCCCAACTTGTGGATGATAGAGAACAACGTGGCTTACCGCGCGTTCATAGCCGACGGCAAGAACAAGGATAAGTACAACGGCGGATTTTACGACCACTTCGTGAAAGGAGCGGGTGCGCTCGGCGCCGACTTCGGCTCTTACCTCGGAGGACGCCCCAAGATGGGCGACACACCGGCACTGCTTTACATGATGGACGGCGACCCAGCCGACCCCGAAGGCGAATCGTGGGGAGGACGCTTCCAACGGTGCCGGCGCAGCCCGAGGGTGGTGTTCAACCGCACGGCGACGGAGCGCGACACCGTGCAGAACTACGCCGTGATAGAGTTCCACGTGAAAGGTCCCGTGCTCGGCGACGAAATGAAAGGCAAGCCCTGCATTACGCTGACCATAGCCCGGCAGAGCTGGGAGGGCTATTACATGGGCGGAGGCGACTACATGGCGCGCTACTCCACATACACGCTCGGCACGCTGCCTTACACGATAACGTCGGACATTGAGGGCTTCGCCGCGCAAAGCGGCGCGGTCACCATTGAGAACTCGTGGCCGGGGCGGCCGCGCCCTACTGACTACAAGCTTGGACGGCAATGGTATACCGACCACGGCGACCCGGCCCTGTTTCATACGTTCCTTCAAGGCGGGGCCACCATCTACAAATGGCGCAACGAGGCCATGGAGGAATGGGGACGAAGATGGGCGTGGCTGAAATAGCTTGTAAAGCAGACAAGCTTGTCAGCAGACGAGTGACAAGGAGATTTGCATGAAAAATAACGCAAGTCCGGTATAAGGAGAAATCATCGTAAGAAAATGTTTCCTTATACCGGACTCGTAAGAAAATAGGAATCTATACCGTGAACGGTATCAGAAATGCCAACGCATGCCGATATTTAAGTGTATGCGCGATATGCCGGAATGTTCGTCATCAGCAAGCTCCACTCCATCCTGCTCGGGCAGCGAACTAACAATATAGCCCAAATCAGCACCTATGCTGGTCGACTTGGAAATACGGTACCCAACCCCGAGCATGAGATTGTACCCTAAACCCGACAATGATTCCGACGCTTCAACTACACCTTTATCCCAATCATCAGCCGACTCGGTATATCTGAAATAGCCTACTCCCAAATGTTCCCTGAGTTCCCACCGGCCAAATACATGCCGCATCACGAACTGCGGAGCAATATAAGTCATAAGCATCTTGACTTTTATCCTGCCGTAGGATGCATCAGTATTATAAGACGACTTGTATCCGGAATACATCAGGCCGAATCCATAACCTTTCTTCGACACCCAGTCATATCCTGCCTGCCAATCAAGCCCTTGCTTGGGATGCCCGGTTGCGTTAGTGGGCATGTAGAACTTGCTTGTCACGAAAGAATAACCGATATTGAGGTAAAAAGACTGACGCATGTCCTGAGCTGACACTTCAATACTGTCGCCTATAGCTTCTTCCGCATAAGTTTCAGACGTAGCACCTAACAAAAGAGCTGCAATAAACGGCACGATAACAACTTTCTTCATTTTTTTAGTACATTGCATTTGCTTTGTAAATATAAACATATAATAATGGTTTTATAAAGTAGCTCCTAAAAAGACATTGTACGCACAAGCACACACTCACCCACTTGATAACTTATGACCGTCTCGTGTTAAAATTCAGCACACGCCGCAGCCAGCCACTCGCGGTCGGCCTCGTCGTCGAGCAGCGGCATAAGGCTGTCGCGGACGGTGCGGTGGTAGGCGTTGAGCCAGTCCTTTTCCTCCGGTGCGAGCATGTCGGCGAGTATCGGCGCAATGTCGATTGGGCAGAGCGTGAGCGGCTCGAAGCCTAAGAAACGGCCGAACCCGGTTTCCTTGTAAGGTACAACGAGCAGGGTGTTCTCCGTACGCACGCCGAAGCGTCCGGCAAGGTATATGCCGGGTTCGTCGGTAACGGTCATGCCCTCTACGAGCGGAGCCGGCTTATACTCCATGCGTATCTGATGTGGGCCTTCGTGCACGTTGAGGTAAGAGCCTACGCCGTGGCCCGTGCCGTGCAGGTAGTTAAGGCCGTAGCGCCATAGGTCCTTGCGGGCGACGGCGTCGAGCTGCGTGCCCGACGCGCCGCGCGGAAACTTGCAAAGCTCGAGCTGTATGTGTCCCTTAAGCACGAGGGTGTAGACGAGGCACTCTTCGTCGGTCAGACTGCCGAGTGCCACGGTGCGCGTAATGTCGGTGGTGCCGTCGAGATATTGCGCGCCCGAGTCTATCAGGATGAAGCCCTCGGGGCGCAGGGCGGCGTCGGTTTCGGGCGTTGCCTCGTAGTGGACTACCGCCCCGTGCGCGCCGTAGGCCGCTATCGTGTCGAACGACAGGCCGCGGTAAAGCGGCTGAGCGGCACGCAACCGCTCAAGCACCGCGCTGACGCTCATCTCCGTCTGTCCGCCGGCCTCAACGGCCGGGCGCAGCCAACGCAGGAACTTCACCAGGGCCACACCGTCGCGCAACATGGCGCGGCGGAAGCCTTCGATCTCGACTTGGTTCTTAACGGCCTTCATAGCCGGTATGGGCGACGGCCCAGCCACCTTAACGCACGGCGGCATATTAAATAATGTATGGCACGTCTCGTCGCCGTCCATCAGGATGTTGTACTCGCCGTAGGCTTCAAGCGCACGCCGCACGCCGCCATAGTCGGCCACGGCCACGCCCTCGGCCGCAAGATACTCCGCGGCTTCGGGCGTAAGCTTCCCGGGATTGATGAAAAGCGTGGCGCGCTTCGTGTCGATCAGCAGATAAGCTACGAACACGGGGTTGCAGTGTACGTCGGTGCCGCGTAGGTTCAACGTCCAGGCGATGTCGTCGAGAGCTGACACAAGCATGCCGTAAGCGTGCCTCTCCCTGAGCGCTTTACGTATGCGCCCCAACTTCTCGCGGCACGGCTCGCCGGCGTATTCCAACGGATGCACGGCCACCTTGTCGGCAGGCACTGGCGGACGGTCGTGCCATATCAAGTCCAAAGGGTCGAAGTTCGTCCGCACGGTTATGCCGCCCTCGGCGCGAAGCCCGGCTATAAGAGTCTCGACCGATGCCGCAGAGTTAACCGTTCCGTCTACGCCCACCGTGGGACTCTGCACCGTGGCGAGCTTCATGCCGAGCCACTTGATTATCGTCGGCGTGCCCTCGACACGCTCTTTCATCAGTTTGAATCCTGTGCCACGCAACTGTTCCTCGGCAGCGATGAAATAGCGCGAGTCTGTCCAAAGGGCTGCGGCGTCCATCGTCACCACCGCAGTGCCTGCCGAGCCGCTGAATCCGCTTATCCACTTTCGCCCCTCCCAATGGGCGGGCACGTATTCGCCGTTGTGCGGGTCGGTACTCGGGAAAATAAACGCGTCGATGCTCTCACGGTGCATCACCTCGCGCAAGGCTTCAAGCCTGTTGCAAATAACCTGGTTCATATTTTTATTGGATTATACGGTTTTGGGGTTGAGGTTATGGTTTCTTAAAACAACACGGTTGTTTTTAACCTTCCCGCCTTTCCACCTTTTCACTTTTGTAAAATCGACTTTACAAAGATACACCTTTTTATATTTAATAACAAACTAAAAGGCGAATAAATACTGCATGTTCATCTTTTTTCGTATCTTTGCACAGACGGAAGCAAGTAACAAGAAGACAAGCAAACAAGAAGATTTGCCATGCCAAGCATGCCGCTCTTGTTTACAAACTTCACTTGCAGGCTTGAATGCCCGCCATTTGTCAACTAAAATGTCTTAACATATAAAACACAAAGTTACTATGGAATTTTTGACTAACGAAAAACTTACAATCGTCGGCGCAGCCGGTATGATTGGTTCAAACATGGTTCAGACTGCCCTCACAATGCGTCTGACTAACGACATTTGCCTCTACGACGTGTTCTCACCCGAAGGCGTGGCCGAGGAAATGCGCCAGAGCGGCTTCGGCGACGTTAAGATCACCGCTACCACGGATGCTAAAGAAGCCTTCACCAACGCCAAGTATATCATCTCTTCAGGCGGTGCTCCCCGCAAGGCAGGCATGACCCGCGAAGATCTTTTGAAAGGAAACTGCGAAATAGCCGAGGGCCTCGGCAAGAACATCAAGGAGTATTGCCCCGACGTTAAGCACGTTGTCATCATCTTCAACCCGGCAGACCTTACCGGCCTCGTAACCCTTCTTTACTCAGGCTTGAAGCCTTCACAGGTTACAACCCTCGCCGCCCTCGACTCTACACGCCTGCAGAGCGCGCTGGCCAAGAAGTTCAACGTGATGCAGAGCGAGGTTAAGGGATGCGCCACATACGGCGGCCACGGCGAGCAAATGGCAGTATTCGGCTCTCACGTTACAATCGACGGCCGCAAGCTGACCGACATCATCGGCACTGACGAATTCCCCGAGGCAGAGTGGGAGCAGATGAAGAAAGACGTTACGCAGGGCGGAGCGAAGATTATCGAGCTGCGCGGACGCTCTTCTTTCCAGAGCCCGGCTTACCTGTCAGTTGAGATGATCCGTTCGGTTATGGGCGGCGAGCCGTTCAAGTATCCTGTCGGAACATACGTTTCAACCGACAAGTACAACCACATCATGATGGCGATGAACACCACTCTCGACACAACCGGCGCACACTACACCGTTCCGCAGGGCACGGCAGAGGAGAACGCCAAGCTCGACGCAAGCTACGAGCACCTCTGCAAGATGCGCGACGAACTGGTTACGCTGAACATCGTACCCGAAATATCTAAGTGGAACGAAATCAACCCGAACCTGTAATATGAACAAATAAAAAGGTGAAAAATAAAAAGGTAAAAAAGTATAAGGCCCTAAACGGTTTTACTTTTTTACCTTTTTATTTTTCACCTTTTTACTTTTTTACCTTTCCCGCCTTTTTAACTTTCACCTTTCCCTTGCCACTATCTCATCAACCAGCGGCCTTGGTGGAATATCATAGGCACGACAACCTCCTCGTTAAGGCTGTCGCCGAGTGAGAGTACGAGGAACACGTCGGACACGCGGACGTGCGACCGCTTGTCGGGCGACACCACGGTGTCGTTGGCGAAACGGAGTATCCTGACGCGGCTGACGCCCCGGTGCTCCCCGGCCATGCGCCCTACGAACATCGAGGCGTTGGCCTCGAGCTGCTCGCGGTAGCCGTCGGGGATGGTGTCGGGCAGGTACATGCCGCGCACGAAGTAAGCGTAGTTCTTGGCGAAAAGCGAGTCGTAATACTCCTTTGCGGCGCGCGCGGCCGCGTCGTCGGGCTTCTTTTCCTTGGAACAGGAGAAGAAGCCGAACGCGGAACATGCAAGAATGAAAAACAGCAGTTTGCGCATGAATGATAATTTTAAGGAGTTAAGGTGTCAAAAAATGCAACTCCTTAACTCCCGTATTTACTTATTTCTGCCTTATGAAAATGTTTATCGGCGAGCCGGTGAGGTTCCAGTTCTCGCGGATCTTGTTCTCAAGGAAGCGCTTGTAAGGCTCTTTGACGTACTGCGGCAGGTTGGCGTAGAACACGAACGACGGTATCTGCGTGTTAGGCAGCTGCGAGCAATACTTTATCTTGATGTACTTTCCCTTTATCGAAGGCGGCGGATATGCCTCTATCAAGGGCAGCATCACTTCGTTGAGCTTTGTCGTCCCTATCTTCGCCTTGCGGTTGAGGTAAACCTCCTTGGCAGTCTCGAGCACCTTGAATATGCGTTGCTTGGTGAGCGCCGAGGCGAAGACGATGGGGAAGTCGGTGAACGGGGCCATGCGGTTGCGTATGGCGGCGGTGAACGTGTCGATGACTTTCTGGTCCTTGTCGGGCACGAGATCCCACTTGTTCACCACGACTACGAGGCTCTTGTTGTTCTTCTGTATCAGCTGGAAGATGTTCATGTCCTGCGCCTCGATGCCCCGCGTTGCGTCGATCATGAGGATGCAGACGTCGGAATTTTCTATCGCGCGTATCGAGCGCATCACGCTGTAGAACTCCAAGTCCTCGGTCACCTTGTTCTTGCGGCGTATGCCCGCCGTGTCGACGAGGTAGAAGTCGAAGCCGAACTTGTCGTAGCGCGTGTAGATGCTGTCGCGCGTCGTGCCGGCAATCTCGGTCACGATGTTGCGGTCTTCGCCTA
>CALUIJ010000003.1 GCA_944320675.1 uncultured Prevotella sp. | reverse complement strand
GCGACCGGCTCTTGTTCGTAGGTTGCCGCCTGCTCGGCAACCAGGATACGGTTTACACCGGCGTCGGCGGCACACGCCTTTATTTTAAGGATTGCTACATAGAGGGCACTACCGACTTTATCTTCGGCCCGTCGACCGCGTGGTTTGAGGATTGCACCATACTCAGCAAGGCCAATTCATACGTCACAGCCGCCTCCACGCCGGAAGACGTAGCTTATGGCTATGTGTTCAACCGTTGCAAGCTCATCGCCGCCGACGGGGTAACGAAGGTTTACCTCGGCCGTCCATGGCGTCCTTACGCTTACACGCTTTTCATGAACTGCGAGCTCGGCGGCCACATCGTTCCGCAGGGATGGCATAATTGGGGCAAGGGCACCAATGAGCAGACCGCCCGCTACCTTGAATACAACAACACGGGCGACGGCGCAAACGTTTCAAGCCGTGCTCCCTGGAGCAAGCAGCTCACTCGGAAAGAGGCGGCCAAGGTGACGGTCGAGGATGTTTTTAAAGATTGGAAAATAAAATAGCAAACGAGCAGACAAGCGACGGGCAGACAAGCAGATTCGTTTTTTATAAAACTTTTACTTGCTCTTGTCTGCTCGTCACTTGTTTGCTTTTCAACTACCAATATGATAGCACAAGTTGAAATAACGCTCAAGCCGCGCCGGCGCGGCTTCCATCTCGTTACCGACGAAGTCGTCGGCCAACTGCCGCCGTTGCCCGAAACCGGACTGCTAAGCCTTTTCGTTAAGCACACCAGTTGCGGACTTACCGTCAACGAGAACGCCGACCCCGACGTGCGCGCCGATATGGAGAGTATATTTAACCGCATCGTGCCCGAACGCCAACCTTTCTACACCCACACGCTTGAAGGCGATGATGACATGCCGGCGCATGCCAAGTCAACCCTTTCAGGCGTAAGCCTCACCATCCCCATAACGAACCACCGCTTGAACCTCGGCACATGGCAAGGCATCTATCTCTGCGAGTACCGCAATTGCGGCGGACCGCGGCGCATCGTCGCCACCATAATAGGCGGGTAACTGCCATTTATGGTAAGAGTTGAAATTCCTGTATAATTGACGGCGTTTAATCCGCAAAAAGAACGGGAAAGAGAAATATTAGGGTGTCTCACGATGACTGTCTGTCCCTGTCTACGGCTTCTTGCATTGTTCATAATATCCCATAAAAGAAGTCGGTAAGTATATAATCCGAAAATGAAATGTTATACAGTGTTTCAAAACGGAATATTCTTTTCTGTAAAACGAAACGTATCCCTGTAAATCATCTTCATAATTTGGTGACTATGGCAATACCCTAAATTTTGCTATAACAAATATTTCTCGTTACCATGACTGGGTAGGGGACAGCGGATTTTTCAGGTTGGAGTGTGCGGCGGAACGGGCGGAGGCAATACCTGCATGCACTCTACGTGCGGGTTGACGGACGGTTCTCGGCCGTCAGCTTTTCCGTACATTCGGCTGGCGGATTGCAAAAGGCGACGGACATGAACACCGGAATACGGAACGTGGACGAGGTGTACGTAATCGGCATAGAATGAACAAAACAATATTATAACATGAGGTGTTGGCATTTTCCATGGGCATTATTAGAAGTAGTATTTGCCCTATTTTCAGCTTGTAAGAACGATAGGACGCTTGAAATCATCGGTTTCGTGCATAGTGATTTTCGGAGCGACCCGGATATCCGTGAACATAAGGGGTGCATTGATTACGATTCCGTCACGTTTTCCGACGGTTCGTATGCAGTGAAACAATTAATGTATGCCCCGCAAAACAGGCTCACACGGTATGTTGACAAGAACGGCAGACTGATGGCGACTGTTTCCGCTGCATCCGAGACTTTCGCCCAGAGACTGGTCTACGGCTATGACGAGGACGGACGGCTGACGTGCCTGTTGCGTTTTGACGATAAGCTGGAGCCTGGCTTCCATGATGAAAGCACCGACAGTGCCTACTTGCATTTCAGGCTGGCCGTCGACAGCATTGACTTCGACAGGCTTGACAAGGCGCGGCATACCTTGTCCCGGATCGTTTATGATGGAGACGGCCGTGTGCGTAAAGTCTATGAGATTCCTTCCGGAAAGTCCATACAGGCACCTGACGGCTATAGGTTGGACGTGGATATCGTGCCTTGCGCAGGCTTCTGGAGCAATGACCTCGACGGCGGAAGATACCTGTTCAAGGTGGATGTAGTGCCGGTTGCTAACAATGTCGGAACTTATTTCATCAAGCGGTTCGTTGATTTCACCCCGATCACAGAAGAATATTACCGTAACGGTGAACGCGACAGCATAGTCCGCCATCCATGTCCGTATTATCCTGATGATGTCAGGATAACAAAGAAGCGCAAGGTGGAAAACGGAACGAATGTCTATGTCACGATGTATGATGGTTGCAGCGACACGCTGATAAGCGTATGGAAGGACGGGTTCTTACGGGAGGAAAAACGTAAAAGCAGATATGGTACGCTCCTGAATGCCGTTAATTACAGTTATCCGATTGCAGGAAAAGTAAGGCGGAGGGAGATGCGGTTTGATTACAAGATGAAAGAACTGAAGCCGTCATCAACCGAAATCCTTGAACTTTCAGGCCTGCCGTCTGAGGAAGAGGAAATGAATCCGTTGGCAAGTTCGCCGTGGAGGGAAGTATATGAAAAATGCTATAAGAAATAGGTAATTCACAATTCGCATAGAAGTCATAATCCGAGGGTGATTTTATTATGTCCGCATTCCACGAAAGGACGCAGTATACTGAGAATCCAGATAAAAAACGTTCTTTTTGATGTCCTTCGGTTGTGGCCTGTCGCGGCGGTGTTGCGTTTTTGCGTACAACCTATCGGCCTGCGCTTTTCTCTTGTTTTTTAACTTGTTGTGTTTCAGGTGGTTGCGTGCGGCGTTGCAAGGGGCGGCCTCTCGCGTCGTGAAAGGCCACCTTTTGCATGCTGAAAAGCAGCCTATTATATGCTAAGATGTAACCTTTTGCATCGGCATCGGCTATTAATGCAATATTTGTTGAAAAATACTTGTTTTTATCTATATTAACGTCGTACATTTGCACAATAGTAAAAAGGCACAAGTGCATTGACAACTTCGCATCAAACCTGGCCGCAGGACTCATCGCGTACAATCTTTTGCCAAAGAAACCGTCTATGAATATCGACATTATCGACAAAAGTAGGTTCATTGCATAAAGGCCTTATACCGAACTCACGTTCCATTAAGATAATCGGCATTTCTTTGTTGTGACAGGCGATAATAAAGTGATCGCCAAAACCAACAGCCACAGATTACCTGTCGCTGGATCGTAGGCGTTGAGAATTTCCGCCGTCGTATTGCCGCCAGCAAGTCCTATTATAAATTCAAAAGCTATGGTTAAAACGCTCCAGCATATTCCTATCAGCCAGCAATCTTTTATGGTAACGGCTCTTGTTATCCGAGGCAATAGCAACCAAGTTGTCAGGAAAATGCAAACGCTTAATGTAATTCCGCTAAGAGGTAATGCCCATTTTCCGCTGATGACTTTAACCAATGCGTGTTCACGTAAACCTCCATTGAGGATTGCCTCTGGTATAAAGCACAACCATATTATGAGTGATTTCAGGACGTTCGTCATATCTTGTCAGTGGATATATGCTTAAGTATTTCACAGACTACTTCCGATTTGGCGTCAGCATAATCCTGAAGGTATTTCCATTTTTTCCGTACAAGATGTCTTTTTGTTTCTGCATAGAGGTTGCGGTCGTCTTCATGTGTCCGCAACCAATCTCGGAAGTCAATCATCCGCCGTGCTTCATCACAACCTACGGAAAAGACATGAAGGTTGACTTCCGGTTCCGTTCCTTTCAACATTCTGTGTCCGTGCCAATCCGGCTCCCTTATCCTCATAGCATACCCGGCTTTCTCCAAATCAGGCACATACGAGCCTTCATCCGATGAATCTTTAACGAGGAGAAGAATATCTATAATGGGTTTGGCACACAGACCGGGCACGGAGGTAGAGCCGACATGCTCTATAACAATTCCGTCCATGTTCAGGGCATTGTTTATCTTTTGCCTTTCCACTTCGTATAAAGTAGTCCATGCCGGATCGTATTCTTTCAATTCAATACGTCCGGACAATTCGGACACTTTCCCTATTGTAACTTGGTTGAGATATTCTTGTGTCGTCATGGCTCAATCTTTATTTGATATTTTCAGCCATTCCTCTTTTGTCAATCGCGTGAAATGCTCGGTGCGGATATCCCCCAACGGAGAAGTTTTACCTTCCTCCGTATGATGAAAACGGAAGCCGCATTTATCCATCACCCGGCGCGACTTCGTATTGCCGTCATAATATCCACACCAGACGGCTGCCATTCCCAAATCTTCAAAGCACCTTCGCTGCAGGCGGCTGACGGCTTCGGGTATCAAACCCCGTCCCCAATATGGCCGGCCTATCCAGTAACCGATTTCAGCCTCGTCAGCCTGCATCTCCGCGCTATGCAGGCCGTCCACAAACATGATACCTATGCTCCCTACAGGTTCATTGGTTTCTTTCAATACCACCGCGTAAGTTTCAGGAGCGGCGAAGACAGTGCGGATTATATTCAAACTATCTTCCACGGAAGTATGAGGAGGCCAGCCTGCAATAGGTCCGATGGCAGGGTCTTGGGCGTATTTATATAGCGACTCGGCATCAGATTCTTGCCATGGGCGCAATATAAGCCGGTCTGTGATTATTTCTTCAACCATTATCTACATGTCAGATGTTTGAGTGAGAACAAAATCCCCTGTTATTGGGCGTTTTATACCCAATGACAGCTTGCAAAATATTTGTCATTCAGCGGTCGAATACTTGTCGATTAACGGTTTTGCTTGAGAATTGCCTAATTGATCAGCCTTTCTTAGGTTTTCCAGTCCTGCGGCCTTGTCACCTTTCCCGATTTGTGCTAAACCGAGAATGAGGTAACCGTCAGAATAATCAGGCGCAAGTTCAATACATCTGTTCGATGTCTTTATGGCATCGTCGGTTAAGTTCACCCTGAGTTGTAATGAGGCCATTTCTGCATAATAGGTAGGTTCGTCAGGGGCTAATGTTATTGTAGCCGCCATGTCGGCCAAGGCTTGTTGGTAAAGTCGGGCCTTTATCTCAGCACGTGCGCGGGTATGATAAAAATTAGCGTTTGGACGTGTAGCCGCAAGTATTTCGTAACGTGTGTAATCGAAGACGGCTTCTCGGTAATTACCGTTTGCTTCATGAGCTTCGGCGCGTGCGATGAAGTATGGCGCAGCTTCATTCATCCGTAATGTGTCAGTCGTGTTTATTGCGCTGTCAAGTAAAGCTATTATTTCTGTTTGCGGAGCATTCATCATCACTTTGCAGCGTGAGGCTTCATAGAAGAGTTCCGGGTTGCGTACCGGTGTTGTTAACAGGGCCGTAAATTCGTCGTAAGCCTCTTGGTATTGTCCTTTGGCAAAGTTGATTTGCGCCAACTGGTGGCGGTATGTAGGCAATGGGTTTATCGTGTTGGCTTTTTCGGTTTGGCTTGTTGCCAAATCGAGCGTCCAAGGTGAGTATAGGGTCGTATCTGAATATGTGCAGGCATCATAAATAAGTTTTCCGTATGCTGCGTACGCTTCGTCTTTCTTGTCAGCTTGTTTAATAGCTTTTTCCATTGTTGCCGCAGCTTCTTTAAATTTGTTTTTGCCGACTTGTATGCGTGCAAGAGACGTATATCCGTCAACTTGTGCCGGGTATTGGGCTATGTAGTCTGTTGCTATCGCTTGTTGTTTGGTCGGATTAAGAGTTTGTCCGGACATTATAAGGAGAAGCAGTGCTTGGTCTTGTTTTTCCGGAAGAGTTGGCGGAATGCCTATTTTGCTTAGCACTGGGTCGTTGAGGGCAAACCCTGTAGTGCTTAGGCTGATGGCGTAATTTGCGTCTACGGCATGAGTTTGTGCGGTTGTGTTGGAAGGTTTGGTCAATCCTAAGACCTTGCCATTGTCATTAACCAAGACGCATGACATAGGTCCGGAAGCTGTAGTGCTGTGACCGAGTATGTAATAATTATATTTATCCATAAAGGTTTCAACGCTGTTGACGGTTGTTTCCACCGTTTGCGTACCTTTTTCGCCGTATGTGATAATCCATACCTTGTCGCCGGCTTTTGCTGGGACTGAAGCTAATTCCAATGGTTTAGGCTTGGCTTCTTCTACTTTGAATTTTACCATGTTATACAGTTCGTCGGCACCGGCTATGCGTATAACTTCAGCCTGGTGTCCGCGTGAATCTGTGATTGTGGCTTTGTCTGCTCCCAGTAATGGGGTGAGGGCGCTTATAGCCGTACCTTCCGTATCTATGAATATGCCGTTTGTTTCAGCATGTACATTTCCGTCCTCTTTGTATGTAGTGAGTTTGAATACTGATTTGGCAGCATTTTTTACGGAAGAAGGTTGTGCGAGACATTGGGCGTATGTTGTTAGTATCGCTATAATTATCAGGAGTGGAACATACTTCGTTTTCATTGTCGTGATTTATGATTTTAGTAATTCTTTGGCATTGTTCATGGCGGCTTCGGTTATTTCAGAGCCGCTGAGCATTTGTGCTATTTCTTTTATGCGTTCGTCTGTGGCCAGGATGCGCATGCGGCTTGTCGTTCCGCTGTTTGTCTCTTCTTTGTATACTTTATAATGGGTTGAGCCTTTGGCTGCTATCTGGGGCAAGTGGGTAATGCTTATGACTTGGCGTTCAGCGTGGGCCATGTCTTGCATTATTGCAGCCATTCTTTCTGCAATCGCCCCACTTACGCCTGTGTCGATCTCGTCGAATATTATTGTAGGCAGTTTTACGGCTCCGCTTATCATCGCCTTAAGTGACAGCATTACCCTGGCTATTTCTCCGCCTGACGCTACTTGGGCGACAGGCAGCATCGGCGTGTTAGTGTTTGCGCTGAACGTGAACGCAACGCGGTCGCATCCGTCGGCTCCCATGTTTTTGGGCTCTATGCTTATTGCGAAACGTGCTTTGGGCATGCCGAGTGATGCAAGTGTGCGTGGAATGTCGCTTTCTATCGTCTTAGCTGCTTTAATGCGAACGCTTGTAAGGCGTTTGGCCAGCTCCTTGCATTTTTCTGCCATTTCTTGTTCGCGCGCAGCTAATTCCGCCATTTCTTCATCGCTGTTGTCTATGTGTGTTAATTTTGCGGTAAGTTCTGATTGTATTTCTAAAAGTTCGTCGATTGTTGTTACGCTGTGTTTCTGTTCGAGTGAATATATTTTGTCCAGTGTGGAGTTTACTTTTTCGAGGCGTTGTGGGTCAAACTCGATGTCAGTTGCTTTCGAGCTTACTTCTTGTAATATGTCTTTCAACTCTATGTAGCAGCTTTCCATCCGTTCTGCTGCCGTTTGCGCTTCCGGATAGATGGACGATATGCCTGCAAGCGACCTGGCTGCTTCCTTTAGGCGCGGCGTTATGCCGTTGCCGTCCCCGAGCATGTCCTCGACACTGTATAGCGTGGCTTTTATTTCTTCCACATGGCCGAGCATGTCGCTTTCGCGCTCGAGTTCTTCTTGCATGCCGGCCTTTAGGCCTGCGTCGGAGAGCTCTTTTAACTGAAAACGTATGAAATCCTCGTTTTTCTTGCTTTCGGCTATTTCCTCGCGCATGCGTTGGGCCTTTTTCCTGGCCTCGTTGTATTCGCTGAAGCGTCTTTTGTATTCATTTAGAAGTTCCTTGTCGTTGGCGATTATGTCAATGACGTTAAGCTGGAAGTTTTCCTCATTAAGCAACAGGTTCTGGTGTTGGCTGTGTATGTCGATGAGCAAACTTCCAAGCGTGCGCATGCATGACAATTGTACGGGCGTGTCATTGATGAAAGCGCGGCTTTTGCCTGATGGGCTTATTTCGCGCCTTAGTATGCAGTCGTCAGGATCGTAGTCGATGCCGTTTTCGTCGAAGAAGCCCTGCATGCCGTAGCGGCTGATGTCAAATTCAGCCTCGATTATGCATTTGCGCGAGGCGTCTTTCATGCATTTCGTGTCAGCCCTTTGGCCCAACAGTAGATTAATCGCCCCGAGTATTATGCTTTTACCCGCGCCGGTTTCGCCGGTAATGACTGAAAAGCCCGGTGAAAACGGAATGTTGAGAGTGTCGATTATCGTGAAGTTGTTTATATATAGATGTGTGAGCATTTCTTGTATTGCGGAGTTTTGTATGGTTATTCTTTTATTTTCTCCCAATAAGTGTTTTGTGAGGCGTTTATGGAGAACAGTATCTCGTAGACCGACTCTTTTTCTTTTTGCGTGCCTTTACCTTTATATATGTTGCCGAGTTCGTCTTTCTTGTAGTCCGTCCATATTTGCGGCAGCATGCTGAGAGGTTTGTCTTCGTGCACTTTTTTCAGGTGTGTCTGTATGGCCGTGGTGATGTTCGTGCGTCCCCGGTCGGCGTTGTTGGCCATTTCGTCAAGTCCGGTGCGGTAATAATCGTATTGCAGCTGGCGGAACGGTTGCATTGCGCCGTCCATGTAATCGTTTATTATGGCGAACCTGTTGCGGTCGTTGTCAAACGCTTTCCATCCGGTGAAGTTCAGGTTCTGGGCGTTGTTTACGAGGTTTAGGCACCGTTGCAGTACATCTTCGCCGCCCATCGGCGAGAAACTGTCAAGGTCAAGGCCGATTATCAGGTAAGCGTAATATGCGATGAGCGCGGTAAGCTGGTTGTCGACCATTTCCTCGTTGAAGTTGAGTTGGTCGAATTGGGCGAACTCGAAGTTGAATTCACCGTCTTGGTTGTTGTAAAGCGTCGATGTGTATGCCGAGTTATACACTGGCCTGTTGGCCTGTATCAGTGCGGTGCAGGTGAAGAGGTTTGACGACTGGTCGTATTTTGTCACCGTAATGTTGAAGTTGCACACTATTCTTTCGTTCTTCTGGAATTGCAGCGCAGTCCATTGCTTGTCATTTATAAACTGTTCAAGCGTTTGTTGCAGGTTGTCGAACACGCTTGCGTCCGTGCCTTGTATTTGGCTGTGGTTGATGGTCACCTTCGCTTGCAGTTCCTGCCCGATTGCGCAGACGGACATTACGGTAAGACAGATGACCGTGAGTAGTAGTCTCATACCTTTTCTTCACTTAAGCATTATTGTTTTTCCGCCATTGCTGCAACAAGTTCGTCGACGATGTCGCATGCCACTTCCGGTTTGCTCTTTTTCCCATATTCCTTAACCGATGTTTGGGTTATTATCTTAACCTGGTTGTCATCCGAACGGAATGTCGTGCCTTTGTTGCGTGTTGAATTTAATACAATGAAATCAAGTTTTTTGTTTTCAAGTTTCCTTCTGGCGTTTGCGTCCTCGTTGTCGGTCTCCAAAGCGAAGCCTGCCAGGCATTGGCCGGGGGTCTTGTTCCTGCCAAGTTCGGCTGCGATGTCTTGTGTAGGGGACAGTCGTATGACGAGGTCGTCCTTTTCACGCTTAATCTTCTTGTCGGCGGCGTGTTCCGGTTTGAAGTCGGCCACGGCGGCGCATAATATGGCTCCGTCGCTGCGCTTGAATTCGCTTGTGGCGGCATCGTACATTTCTTGGCAGCTTTCCACGCAAATGCGTTTGACGTTTCTCGGGCACGCCAAGCCTGACGGGCCGCTGACCAATACTACTTCGGCCCCACGCCTGGCGCATTCGCCGGCCAGGGCGTATCCCATCTTTCCGCTTGAATAATTGCCGATGAACCTTACTGGGTCTATTTTCTCGTACGTCGGTCCGGCGGTGATCATTATTCGCTTTCCTTTCAGGTCGTTTTTCTTGCCGTAGAAGAAATCGTCCAACACGTGTATGATGTTGTCAGGCTCTTCCATGCGTCCCTTGCCTTCAAGTCCGCTTGCGAGGAAGCCGCTTTGCGGTTCGATTATTATGTTCCCGAAAGAGCGCAGCCTGTCAAGGTTGGCGAGCGTTGAGGGGTGGGCGTACATGTCAAGGTCCATGGCAGGCGCGACGAATACCGGGGCTTTCATTGAAAGGTAAGTCGTTACCAGCATGTTGTCGGCAATGCCGTTCGCCATTTTTCCGAGCGTGCTCGCCGTACACGGCGCAACCAGCATCGCGTCGGCCCAAAGGCCGAGGTCCACATGCGAATGCCATGTGCCGTCGCGTTGCGAGAAGAACTCGCTTATGACCGGCTTATGCGTAAGGGCCGACAATGTTATAGGCGTTATGAACTCTTTTCCGGCCGGCGTTATTACGGTTTGCACCTCGGCGCCTTGTCTTATCAGTCCGCGGATGATGAGGCAGGCCTTGTAAGCGGCTATGCTTCCTGTTATTCCGAGAACTATTTTCTTACCTTTCAGCATTTTCCTTTTAGTCTTATCTGTTATTAAACTCCCTTAAGCGGATGCGTGTAAGCACTTGTTTGGTGTTGTACGTGAAGTCGCTGCTTAACATCCAGCTGTAATAGCCGGGATCCTTGTGGAGGACGTCGGCCACTCCCCAGCCTTTGTATTTGCCGAAGTTGAACACTTCATACAGCCGTGGCTTGCCCGACGCGTCGAGAAGCGTTTCCCCGTTTTTGCCTTTCATCTCTTTCCATACGATGCGTCCGGCGAAGTCGACATTGTTATTCATCTTTGAGAATTCGGCAAGCTCGTCCATGTCGTTGTTCAGTTGGCGTTCAGGCTCTTCCTGCCTGCCTGGCGCGTACATGTCGAGTTCGCCTTGCAGCACCCTGTACGTGGCTTCGGTGTCCTCGTCGGCCTTGTGTGCGGTGAAGTCGTCTTCCATCTTGCGGCCGCAATAGAATTTGTAAGCGGCGGCGAGGTTGCGGCGTTCCATTTTGTGGAATATCGTCTGCACGTCGATAAGTCGGCATTTTGCGAAATCGAAGTCTATGCCGGCGCGCAGGAATTCCTCGGCCAGCATCGGGATGTCGAAGTGGTTGGAGTTGAATCCGGCAAAGTCGCATCCCTTGAACTTGTTTTCCAGGTACTGTGCAATCTCCTTGAACGTATGTGCGTCTTTTACGTCGTCGTCGGTTATTCCCGTCAGTTGCGCCACCTCGGCCGGGATCGGCTTTTCAGGATTGACGAACATGTTTTCGCGTTCCTCGTTCCCGTCCGGGTGTACCTTTATATATGAGATTTGTATTATCCTGTCTTTTACGAGGTCGAGTCCTGTCGTCTCGAGGTCGAATATTATCAGTGGTTTGGTTAAGTTTGGTTTCATCTTTTTTAATGTGTCGGCCGTTGTTATGGTGTCGGCCGTTTGCAGGCAGGCAAACCGCCTGCGGTCAATGGACATTCCAGTGCCCCATTGTCCGCCGACGGCTTGCCTGCCGGTCGGTTCGTTATGTATCAGTCGTTTAACAGCATCGGCATTATCAGCATAAGGATGTCCTCGTTCTCAGGCTGCTGCGTCGGCACGATAAGGCACGGACGGCTCGGGTCGGCCAGCTTCAGCTCGACTTCTTCGCAGTCGAGGTTTGTCAGTATTTCCATGAGCGAGGTGCCCTTGAAGCCGATGTCCATAGGTGTGCCGTCGTAGTCGCACACTATTTCTTCCTTGGCGCTTGTGTAGAAGTCGATGTCCTCTGATGATATTACGGCTTTTCCAGTCTCTATGTGCAGGCGCACTTGTTGGCTGCTGTCGCTTGCGAACGGCAGCACGCGCCGCACCACGCTTGCGAGCACCGTGCGGTCTACTATCAGCCGGTTGGGGTTGTCGTGCGGTATTACCGAGTTGTAGTTGGGGTAGCGCCCCTCGATGAGCCGGCATGCCAGGGTTCCCTCGGGGAACATGATGTTGGCGTTGCGCTCGTCGAAGCGTATGATTATGTCGTCGTCGGTTTTCTGCAGCACGTTTTTCAGCAGCGTGGCCGGCTTCTTCGGCAGGATGAACGACATGGGCGTGTCAGACTTTATGCTTTTGTTCAGCGTGCGCACCAGTTTGTGCCCGTCGCTTGCCACGATGGCCAGCGCGTCTTGCCTCAGGTCGAAGTAGATGCCGTTCATGACGGGCCTTAGTTCCTCGTTGGCCGTCGCGAAGATCGAATGCGATATGTCGTTGGCCAGCGTCCTTGACTCGATTGTTATTGCGGCGGCTCCGTCGTCGAGCGGTTGCAGGCGCGGGAATTCCTCGCCGCTTTGCCCCGTGAAGTTGTACATGCCGTTCATGTAAATCACTTTTATTACAAAGGTCGACATCTCGACGTCCAATGTCAGGGGCTGTTCCGGCAGTTCTTTTACGGCGTCGAGGATTGTGCGGTTGTTAACGGCGAATGTCCCGTTGCCGTCAGACTCGTCAAGCTGCAACTGGGTTGTCATGACGTTCTCGCTGTCTGAAGCGGTTATCGTAAGCTGGTTGTCGTTGACTTCAAACAAGAAGCAGTCCAATATGGGCATTGAGTTTTTACTGTTGAATACTTTTGACAGGGCCGACAGGCGGCTTGCCAATGTTGTACTTGAAATAGTTAGTCTCATTTATGGTAGTTTTTAATTTACATATTTGTAGGCAAACCATCGGCGCAAGTGTGCGCCGTCAGGGTGCGGGCCGTTGCCGCGGCTGTTAACGGAGCCGCCCGTGCTTGGCGCCGACCGTAGTCCCGGCTTGCCTGTACGAGCCATGTTTTGTCATCTAAATAGGACACAAAAATACGAAAAAGCAAGTTGCAAAACAAAAAAAATGTGCAAAAATTTCTTTATTCGCAAGTATTTTATTAATTTCGCAATCAAAAAACCAAAGACCCAATTATTAAGAATTTATGGAAATAGAAGGAAAAATCATAGCCGTACTCCCGGCAAAGGAGGGCGTATCGACGAGGACGGGAAATCCGTGGATGACCCAGGATTATGTGCTTGAGACCCACGACCAGTATCCGCGCAGGTGTTGTTTCAATGTGTTCGGCTCGGACAAGATACAGTTGTTCGGCATCAAGGTCGGCGAGGAAATGCGCGTCAGCTTCGACATCGACGCCCACGAATACCAAGGGCGTTGGTTTAACAGCATACGTGCGTGGAAGGTGGAGCGCATCGACCCGAACGCCGCGCAGAACGCTGCACAGGCCGTGCCGTTCGCCCAGCCGGCTCCGGCCCAGCCCGCCCAAGGCGGTCAGCCCGTGGTTGCTGCGCCTGAAGCCGCCCCGTTCCCCCCTCAGCCTGCTGAAGGAAGCGAGGACGACCTCCCGTTCTGACAGCGCAGTACGCGGCGGTAGGTATGGAACAATAGAAAAGGATTGCCATGTCAATGACAATCCTTTTTTTGTAGCGTAGCCGGCGCTTTTGCGGGACATGGCGTTTCAGCTTGTGTTTCACGGTCTTTTGCGTTGCGTTTCACGGTCTTTTGCGTCGTGATAGGTAAGCTTTTGCGCTAGCGTATGTCTATGGTTGGAAAATATTTGTGTTACTATGAAAAAATACATCGTTACGGCCTTGTTCCTGTCAGTGTTTCTTTATGCAAACGCGCAGCAGCATGAATGGGAACAATACTTGTACCAGCTTGTGGAAATGGAGGATATAGAGTCGTCGGTCATGGAGAACTCGTTCGACATGTTGTGTGACTTGGAGAAGAACCCGATAAACATCAATACTGCCACGCGTGAGGAACTTGAGCAGTTGCCGTTCCTAACGGCGAAAGACGTTGAGGACATTTCAGAGTATCTTTACAGGTACGGGGCGATGAAATCCATGGGTGAACTGGCGATGGTACGCAGTTTGGATTATTACAAGCGCCGCCTTCTGTCGTTCTTCGCGTATGCGGGGGATGTCGGGAAGAAGGGATTCCCGTCTGTCGGTAATATCATGAAATACGGCAGGCATGATTTCCTCGGCACGTTGAAAGTGCCGTTTTACAAACGGAAAGGCGACATTAACGGGTACATGGGGTATCAGCTTAAACATTCGGTGAAGTATGATTTCACTTACGGCGATTACGTCAGGTTCGGTTTGTTGGGCTCCCAGGACGCGGGAGAGCCGTTCTTCGCCGGCCGTAACAAGGCGGGATATGATTTTTATTCGTTTTATCTTGTGCTGAAAAAGCTCGGGAGGATAAAGACATTGGCCGTCGGACGTTACCGCGCCAGGTTCGGCATGGGGCTTGTTATAAATAATAATTACAGTTTCGGCAAGTTGTCCACGCTTACGTCCTTGGGCCGTGGCGGAAGCAATATCAGGGCGCATGCGTCACGCTCTGACGCCAACTACCTGCAAGGGGCGGCCGCGACGGTCAATGTGGCCAAGGGCTTGGATGTCAGCGCATTCGTCTCTTACCGTAAGTTTGACGCGACTTTGAACAAGGGAGACGGTACGATCGCCACCATCCTTTCGTCGGGTTATCACCGCACAGAGACGGAGATGGCTAAGAAGAACAACTCTTCGCATGCCTTGGCCGGCGGTAACGTTGATTATCGTTTCGGTGGGTTTTATGTCGGATTGACGGGCGTCTTCGTCTCATTGGACAAAAGACTGAAGCCGAAGACTGAATCCGTTTATCGCAGGATTTACGCGCATGGCAAGGACTTTTACAACGTAGGCGTGAATTACGGATACACGGGGCACAGGCTTTCGTTTAGCGGCGAGACGGCAACAGGAGGCTGCAAGGCCGTGGCAACGGTTAATTCCTTAAGTTTCAGTTTGACTGACAATGTTGACCTGTTGGCCCTCCAGCGTTTTTATTCATTGAATTATTATTCGCTTTTTTCCGGAAGTTTCAGTTCCGGCGGTGCCGTTCAAAACGAGAGCGGAGTCTATCTTGGCGTGAATTGGCGGCCGATGCTTGGCTTTAGCGTGTCGGCATATACGGATTTTGCTTATTTCGCATGGCCGAAGTATCAGGCTTCGGGCAGTTCGAGGGCGGTTGAGAATCTTGTGCAGCTTAATTACGCCGGTGACAGGTGGGCCTTTTCCGCGCGTTACCGCCTGAAGATGCGCGAGCGTGATAATGAAGACAAGAGCGGCTTGGTGTACAAGAATGAGCACCGGGGACGCTTCTCCGTGGCGTGCGACGGCGGTATGTTTAGCGGTAAGACCCAGGTCGACTTCGCTTACACGGCGTTTTCAGGGCGTAGTTTCGGCTGGATGGTTACCCAGAATGCCGGTTTGCGTCTTGGGCGGTTGCTAAACGCTACGGCGACTTTGGGATATTTTGACACGGACGATTACGACAGCCGTGTCTATGCCTATGAGCGCGGCATGCTTTATTCTTTTTATTCTCCTGCGTATTACGGCAACGGCATGAGGTTTGCCTTGCTTGCAAGTTCTGGATTTTCCGATAAGATGACGATAACGGCAAAGGTTGGCGCTACGAAATATTTTGACAGGGATAAGATTGGAAGCGGTTACCAGCAAATTAACGGTTCCGTGGCGGCCGACTTTGAGCTGCAGTTGAATGTCACTATATAACTTTCTGCTTTACGTTGTGTTGCGTAAAAAAAGCGGAAGCCTTTCTCTCTTGAAGGCGTTCCGCTTTTATTGTTGTTTATTATAGTTGTCCACTATTTATCCGAGATATTTCATAAGTATTTTTGCGTTGCCGCTTTCCCTTAACTTGGCAATGCTCTTTTCCCTTATCTGCCTTACGCGTTCGCGTGTAAGGCCCAACTGGTCGCCAATCTCCTCAAGGCCTTTCTCGTGGCATCCTATTCCAAAGCACTCGCGTATGATGGTTATCTCGCGCTCTTTCAGCACTTTGCTCAACACCGTGTTCAGCTCAAGAGCCATCGACTCATGGTCTACGACGCGGTCGGTGCGGCTGTCGTCCCCGCTCGGCATGACGTCGAGCATGCAGTTGTCTTCACCGTCTTGGAATGGGGCGTCAATGCTGACATGATGCCCGTCGGCAGCCAAAGACTGGCCGATTTTTTCCTCGTCGAGCTTTGTCATTTCCGAAAGTTCCGAGACGGAAGGATGGCGCTGGTTCTCTTGTTCGAACTTGTTGATCTCGTGGTTGATTTTATTTAAAGAACCAACTTGGTTCAATGGAAGACGGACAATACGGCTTTGTTCGGCGATGGCTTGGAGGATGCTTTGGCGGATCCACCATACGGCGTATGAGATGAATTTGAAGCCGCGTGTCTCATCGAACTTTTGGGCAGCCTTGATAAGACCGATATTACCTTCGTCGATCAAGTCTGTCAGGGTAAGTCCTTGGTGCTGGTATTGCTTGGCTACGGATACGACGAATCGTAAGTTTGCTGTAACAAGTTTGTTTTTTGCTCTTTCCCCTTCCGGACCGCCTTTCCTGATTTTTTGTGCCAATTCTATTTCCTCGTCAATTGAGATAAGCGGAGCGCGTCCGATCTCAACAAGATATTTGTCTAAAGCCTCACTTGAACGGTTGGTAATACTCTTCTGAATCTTTAATTGTCTCATCTATTTACCTTGAAAAAGTTGTAAGTACCTGATTACTAAACTGATAGCACTGTATTGCTTGAAAAACGCTGCAAAATTAGAAAAAATATAAATATGTTGTTATCCTTTCGTGGTTAAAAAAAGCAAAAAACGATGTATTGCCGTGTTTGTTGAGGCTTGTTTTTTTATATTAAAACCGTGAAGCAATCCTTGAATTCTGAGTGGAATCCGACTGGTTTCTGCTTGAAAATTCCGAACAAGGCGCTTCCGCTTCCGCTCATTGCGGCGTAAACGGCTCCAAGCTTGTATAATTTCCGTTTTATGTCGGCGATTTCAGGATGTTGCGCCGTTATGCTTTGCTCAAAGTCGTTTGCAAGAGCGTCCTTCCATGTTTCAATCGGCTGTTTTACGATGTCCTTGCAGCATCGCGGCGGAATTGCGGGGACGATATTGGCAAATGCTTCTTTTGTGCTGATTCTGACTTGTGGCTTGACAATGGCGAAAACATATTTGCCAAGGTCAAGTTCGATGGGGGATAGTTTGTCGCCTATTCCGGTGGCGAAGGCGGGAACCGGATTGACGAAAAACGCGCAGTCGGCACCAAGTTGGGCTGCAAGCCTTTGCATTTCGGATTCTTGGAGACCCAACTTGAACATACTGTTCAATGCAGTTATCGTATAGGCGCAATCCGACGAACCGCCGCCCATCCCAGCTTGTGATGGAATGTTTTTGGTCAGCCTGATATTGACGTTCGGCAGATCGGGGCATCTCTGCTTGAGAAGCATGTAGGCCTTGACGACGAGATTGTCTGAAGTATTTCCCTCTATGGGCATTCCGTCGACATTGAGCGTGCAAGGCCGGTTGCCTGAATCGTGTCCTCTCTGTTCTATTACTATTTTGTCGCAGAGCGGGATGGGGTAGAATACTGTCTCGAGACCGTGGTATCCGTCGGGACGCCTGTTGACG
>CALUIJ010000002.1 GCA_944320675.1 uncultured Prevotella sp. | reverse complement strand
GGCTTCGACCAGATAAAGGTGAAAGTGCCGAAGAAAATGAGGAAGGAAAATGAAAAATGAAAAATCAAGAAATATGAGAATAGTATTCGCTACGAACAACAAGAACAAGCTGGCCGAGATACGTGAAATGCTCGCGGACAGCGGCATCGAAGTGCTCTCGCTGGCCGACATAGGATGCCACGAGGACATACCCGAGACAGGAAAGACCCTTGAGGACAACGCCCTGCAGAAGGCGCGCTACGTACACGACAAGTATAAGATAAGCTGCTTCGCCGACGACACCGGCCTCGAAGTGGACGCCCTCGGCGGCGCGCCGGGCGTCTACTCGGCGCGCTACGCCGGCGGCGAGGGCCACGACAGCGAGGCCAACATGGCCAAACTGCTGGTCGGGCTCGACGGCAAAAGCGACCGCAGGGCGAGGTTCCGCACGGTGGTGGCACTGATCATCGACGAAGAAGAGGGCAGGGAAGAGCTCTTCGAGGGCATCGTGACGGGCGAGATAACACGCGAAAAAAGGGGAGGCGGGGGCTTCGGCTACGACCCCGTGTTCCGCCCCGACGGCTACGACAAGACCTTCGCCGAACTCGGCCACGAGGTGAAAAACAGGATTTCGCACCGCGCAAGGGCCGTGGCCAAACTCGTGGAATACCTGAAGAACATGGCCTGAAACCGGCAAAGACGGCCGCCGAAGGGTAATAAAAACGGTTTTTCAGAGTTATATATGAAAAAACCTATCCAAATATGCTCAACATTCACGCTCGCATCCGACTGAAGCTTAAGGCCATCGCCGCATTACTACTGCCGGCCGTGATGCCGACGGCGCTCAACGCACAAGACGCCGGCGACGGCAGGTGGAGGCTGCACCTGAGCTACAGCGACATAACCGAAATAGAGCCTACGGGCAAGGACGTGTTCGTACTGGCCTCGAACGACCTTTACTCTTACAACCCCGACGACGCGTCGATAACGACATACGACAAGACCAACGTGCTCTCCGACGTTGACATCAGCCACATAGCATGGTCGAAGGAGGCAAGGAAGCTGATAATCGTCTACGGCAACTCGAACATCGACCTGCTGGCGCGCGGCGGCGAGGCGACCAACGTGCCCGACCTCTACATGAAGGAGAGCACGTTCGACAAGACCGTCAACAGCATCTACGTCAACGGACGCTTCGCATACCTGTCAACCGGCTTCGGCGTCATGAAGCTCGACATGGGCGACGGCAGCGTGGCCGAGAGCTACCAGCTGGGCTTCGCCGTCGACCACTGCTACATCGACGGAGGCAGGATATACGCCGCCTCGGCGGCGCAACAGGCCACCTACAGCTGCGCGCTCGGCGAGAACCTCATAGACGCCAACAACTGGAGCCGCGCCGAAGGATACACGCCGCTGAGCGCCGACCGCACCAACGTGCAGGACCCGCAGGGCGGACGCTGGTGGACGAAGACCGACGACGGGAGGCTGACTTACTATACCGTCGACGGCGACGGCAACCGCACGTACATGACGGAAGGCGTGGCCCCCGACGGGCCGTCGTCGAACAACTTCTACCGACTCTACTTCAACGAAGGCAAGCTCTACGGAGTGTCGGGACTATGGTCGCAGGAAATGGACGGCAACCGCCCCGGCGAAGTGCACGTGTGGGACGGCTCGGAATGGTCGGAGTTCGAGAAGCCCGACGACCTCGTACACGGACATTCGTTCATCGACCCCGTATGCATGGAATTCGACCCGCTCGACCCCGGGCACGTGATGGTGGGGGCGAAGAGCGGGCTATTCGAGTACCAGGACGGCAAGTACGTAGGCAACTACAACATCGACAACAGCGCGCTGGAGGCCATCCCGATAGACCCGCGCAACTATAACTACACGATAGTGACCTCGGTGAAATACGACGGGGCGGGAGACCTCTGGGTGTTCAACTCGCTGACGGACAACCCAATGAAAAGATTCACGCCGTCGACCGGCGAGTGGAACGAGTTCACCCACGGCGAGCTGGCCAACCCGGCCAACTACGAGCTGGGCCACGCCTTCATAAGCCCGACGAACGGCAGGATGTGGTTCACCAACAACTACGGCGACAACACATACCTGTTTTCATACGACACGGCCAACGACTCGATAGTAAGATACGGCCCGAGGTACGTCAACCAATACAACACCGTAATAGCGGCCCACCACCTGTTCTGCTGCACCGAGGACCGCGAGGGCAACATCTGGATAGGCACCGACATGGGGCCGCTGTACCTCTCGGCCGAAAGCATACGCGACGGCTCGACCACGTTCACGCAATACGCCGTGCCGCGCAACGACGGCACCAACTACGCCGACCTGCTGCTCGCCGGCATCGACACGCGCGCCATAGCCGTAGACGGAGGCAACCGCAAATGGATAGGCACGAACACCAACGGAGTGTTCCTAATCAGCGGCGACAACAACACGCAGGTGGAGCACTTCACCACCGACAACTCGCCGCTGCCGTCGGACATCGTGCAGGGCATAGCCGTCGACGGGACTACGGGCACCGTCTACTTCGCCACCGACAAGGGTCTGTGCTCCTACCGCGGCGACGCCACCGAGCCGAGCGCCGAGATAGTGAAGGAAAACGTCTACGCATACCCCAACCCCGTGAGGCCGGGCTACACCGGGCCGATAACCATCGTAGGGCTGACGCTCAACGCCGACATCAAGATTGTGACGGCCAACGGCACGCTCGTAAACCAGGGCACGAGCACGGGCGGCTCGTACACGTGGGACGGATGCGACCTCGAAGGGCGCCGCGTGGCCAGCGGCGTGTACATGGTAGAGACGGCCACGGCCGACGGCGGAAAGGGCACAGTGTGCAAGATAGCAATCGTTAACTGACACACCGAAGGCAAAGATGCAACGACAATACCTACTCTCGCGCGACGACACCCAATGGATGCAGGGCCTGTCGATACTCGGCATAATGCTCATGCACTACGTCATGCAGACGGGCCAGTATCCGCGCGTGCTCAACATCGTGGGCAGCGTGGGCGTGGCCGTGTTCCTCTTCGTGTCGGGCTTCGGCATAAACGAGAGCTACAAGCTCAACGGCCTTAAGGGCTTCTGGCGCAAGCGGCTGCTGCGCGTGGCACTGCCGTGCTGGGTGGTGTTCCTCTTCAGGCTGCCGTTCGCCGACGGATTCGACCCGCGCGCACAGCTGCTCAACTTCCTCTTCATCGACTCCGACCTCTGGTTCATCGACTTCATCGTCCGCTGGTACATAGTCTACTGGCTCGTCCGCCGCTTCACGCCGCGCCACGCCACGGCCGCGCTCGCCGGCTTCGGCTTCACGTGCATATTCCTCGAGCAGCTCATGGCCGAGCAGGCCTTCTCGTTCTTCGCAGGATACATGGCCTCGCGGCATTACGACAAGGTGAAGCGGTGGAGTAGGGCGAAAGCGGCCAAGACAGCAGCAGCGGCCGTGGCCTACGGCGTGCTCTTCGCAATCGTGAAGTCGCTCCCGCCCGTAAGGCCCTACGTAGGCACGCTGCCCTTCAACATCATCCTGCTTAACATAAAACTGCCGTTGGCCGCGGCCCTGATAGCCGCGCCCTACGTAGCGCCGTGGGTGAAACGGCTCAGGTTCGTAAACTGGCTCGGCAGGATAAGCTACGAGCTTTACATCGTCCACTTCAACTTCATGCCCTACGTAACGGGCTACGCCTCGGTGGCGGCATTCTCGGCATTCTCGATGGCCGTGAGCGAAGTGTTCAACCGCGTCAACGCCCGCCTGAAGGACAACAGGCAGATTACGGGCGCGCTCGCCGCGCTGCTCTTCACCGCCGTGTGCTATACCCTGGCCTGCAAGTACGCCATGAGGGCCACCGACAGCTTCGGCCCCTTATGCATAACCTACGCCGCCGCGCTCGGCGCGGTCTACCTATTAATATCGGGCGGCAAAGCGTCCGCGCCCTCCGACCCACGGCGCGCCCGGGTGCTGTTCTGGCTGTCGCTGGCCGCGCTCGCCGCGCTGCAATCAGCCGTGCAATACCACTTCGACCCGATGCAGAACCGCGTCGACCGCTGGTCGGCCATAGCCAACCCGCTGACGGCGCTGTTCGCCGGCGAGTTCCCCTACCTTGCCGAGACCCACCTCGGCGGCAACGCCTCGCCCTTCCCCGTGTGGATGGCGTTCCACATACCGTTCTGGGCGTTGGGCAACGTCGGCCTGTCAGAGATATTCACCACGGCCCTGTTCGTCTACAGCGTGAAGGCGCGCGGCGGATACACGGCCGGCATAAAGGCCGCGCTGCTGCTCGGCCTAAGCGCCAACCTATGGTATGAGACGGCCGTAAGGAGCGACCTCATATCAAACTTCCTGCTCCTCGCGGCATTCGTCAACATGCTGTCATGCAAGGGCGTAACCTTCGGCGACCGCCCTTACCTGCTATCGGCCGCGGCCGGGCTGTGGCTGTCTACGCGGCTGAGCACGGCCTTCCCCCTGTTCATACTCTTCTTCCCCTACTGGCTGAAACTGCCGGCAAAGAAAAAAGCGGCCACCGTGGCCGCCGTCGTGGCAGTGTTCTGCCTTACGTTCCTGCCGCTCGCCGTGTGGGACGCCGACAGCCTTTTCTTCGCCGAGAACAACCCCTTCTCGCTGCAGTCGCGCCAAGGGCACCCGTCAGACACGCTCCTGCTCGCCGCGACGGCCGTGGCCTTTGCCTTAAGCTGGCGCGGCGACTACGGGAGGCTGATGCTCTCGTCGGCCGTGATGCTCGTGCTGACGCCCCTCACGGCCTACGTCCACAGCATGTACGCCTACGGCAACTGGACCGAATTTTTCAGCTCAGCCTACGACATAACTTACTTCGACGCCGCCCTGCCGTTCTGCGCGTCGCTCCTTGCCACGCTCAACGGCGCAGCAGGGCGGCCAGGTAGCCCAGCTTGTAAAGCTTGAATACGAGCAGGCTGGGCCGCCGGCCCACGAGGCACGCGCGCTCGGCCTTGGCGGCCGCGGCGTGCCACAACCGCAACGCCCACCCGAGGCGCAGGCGGCCTACGAGGCCGAGCGCACTAAGCAGGGGCGAATATCCAACCAGCTCGTCCGAGAACGCCGCCAGCGTGCGCAACGCCTCCTCCATCTTGCCCAAGTAGGCTGCGTTGCCCTCGAACGACGTGTAGGCCACGGGGTTGTCTATGCACAACACCCTCACGCCGGCCTCGCCGAGCGCCTTGCCCAGCATCACGTCCTCGTAGCCGTAGCCCTTTATGCGCTCGTCGTAGGGCACGCGCTCGAGCACCGAGCGGTGGTGGAAGAAGTTGGTCGTGCGGAACGCCTTGTAAGGTTCCTTCAGCCGCGCACCGACCGAGTGGTTGCGCTCCTCGCGCTTCTCGTAGCGGAAGCGCAGGTTCTCCCTGTACAGCCGGGCCGAGCACTCCCCGCCGTCGACCACCACGCCGCCGCACACCACGTCGCCCGGCCGCGCCCCGCTGCCGAGGTATCTAAGGATGAAGTCGTCGGCGACGACCTTAAGCCTTGCGTCGACCATCAGCCGCCACTCGTAGCGCGCCTGGCGGGCCATGTCGTTGCGCATGGCGGCGCGGCAACCGTGCCGGGGCAGGGCCACGTAGCGGCAACGGGGAATGCCGTCGACGGCCTTGTTGCGCACTATCATGGCAGCGTCGGTCGAGCCGTCGTCGACCACCAGTATCTCATACCGCAGGCCGTCGACGGCGCAGGCCTGCGAGCTGAGCCGGCGCACGAGCGGCACGGCGCAGTCGTTGTAAACGGGGATGAGTATCGACAGTTCGTTAATCATAGCCCACAAATTTAGCGAAAAAGGCGGAAACAACGGCAAAACTTGCGCGGAAAACTATTTATTTATATTTTTGCAACCATGAAACTCAGCATAATCGTACCGGTATACAACGTGCGCGCCACGCTGCGCCGCTGCACCGACAGCATAACGGGGCAGGGCATAGGCGACTTCGAGCTGCTGCTCGTCGACGACGGCTCGACCGACGGAAGCGGCCGGCTGGCCGACGAGATAGCGGCCGCCGACGGGCGGATAACCGTGCTGCACAAGCCCAACGGCGGACTCTCCGACGCGCGCAACTACGGGCTTGACCGGTGCCGGGGCGACTACGTGGCCTTCGCCGACAGCGACGACGAGATAGCGCCGGGCACGCTCGCCCACCTGACGGAGACCATAGAGGCACATCCCGAGTACGACATCCTCGAATACCCCGTGCTCGAAAGGCCGGGCACGCCCACCGAGCACCTCTACGACCCGGGCCGCGGAGTGTACCGCGACCCCTTGGACTGGCTGGCGCGCCACGGCCTAAGCCACTGCTGGGCCTGGACCAAGATATACCGCCGCACGCTCTTCGACGGCGTGCGCTTCCCCGTGGGCAAGACCTACGAGGACGTCTACGCCCTGGCCGCGCTGCTTAAGCAACGGCCGCTGACGGCCACCACCGACCGCGGCCTCTACCTTTACCACTGGAACGGGGCGGGCATCGTGGCCTCGTCGGGGCGCAACCTCGAGCCGCTGCTCGAAGCCCAGATGAGCCTCGTGGCCGAGCTCGGCATCGACACGCGCCGCCGCCGCTGGCACAGGCTCTACCTCGACATGCTCAACAGCCAACTGCACGCCTACGCCGCCACGGGCCGCGTGATGCTCGGCCGGCGCTTCGTAGTGCCGGGAAGATACGGCGGCGGGGCGGGCAACATCGTCAAGACGCTGCTCGCCGACGCCCTCGGCGTAAGGCTCACGTGCATGCTGTTCAAACGGTTTTACATCGGAAAGGAAAGTTAGAGCGCAAAACCGTAAAACCGTATGACCGCAAAACCGCAAAACCGTATGACCGCAAATGAAGATAGCCTACCTTATTGAAGACTTCTCGATGAAGGGCGGAGCCGAGCGCATACTGGCGCGCAAGGCCAACATCCTACACGACGACTACGGCCACGACACGGCCATAATATCAGTCTACCGCGACGACCGGCCGCCGGCCTATCCGCTCTCGCGCGGCGTAAGGCTCGTAAGGCTCGGCGTGCCATTCGCAGCCGCACGCGGCAACGGCGCGAGCGGCATGCTGTCTAAGGCAAGGACCATGGCCGCGGCGCTGGTAAGGCTGCAAAAAGCCGTCGACACGCTGCGCCCCGACATAATATTCTTCACCATGCCGCTGGGCGCGCTCCTGCTGCCGCTCGTCAGGACTAAGGCCAGGAAGATATACGAGTCGCACTCGGCGCGCAGCTTCACCCCCTACAACAGGCTGTTCCTGCCCATGGAGCTTTGCGCCGAAGCGGTGGTGTGCCTCACCGAAGACGATGCACGCGAATACCGCCGCGCACGCAGGACGGTGGTGATACCCGACTTCATAGACCCTCCCGCCGCCCGCGCCGCCGACTACGGCGTGAAGCGCGCCGTGGCCGTAGGGCGGCTGGAGCGCGTAAAGGGCTTCGACAGGCTGATAACATGCTGGGGCGAAGCCCTGAAGGAAAACCCGGGATGGCGGCTCGACATATACGGCGAAGGCTCGTGCCGGTACGCACTCGAAGACCAGGCGGCCGCCCTCGGCCTCGAAGGCTCGGTGAGGCTCATGGGCAGGTCGGACGGCATAATGGACGTCTACCCGCAATACAGCTTCACGGCGGCAAGCTCGCGCTACGAGGGCCTGTCGATGGCGCTCATCGAGGCGCAGGCGTGCGGACTGCCGGCCGTGTCGTTCAACTTCAAGTATGGCGCAAGCACCATAATACACGACGGCCGCAACGGCCTGCTGGCCGACCAGGACGACACGGCGGCCTTCACCCGCGCGCTCTCAAGGATGATGGCCGACGAAGCCCTGCGCCAGGCCTGCGGACGCGAAGCCGTGGCCATGTCGGCCCGCTTCTCGCGCGAAAACGTATTCAAGCAGTGGCTGGAAGTGATAAAAAGGTGAAAAAGTGAAAAATGAATATCCGCAATCGGCCAAATACTTACTTGCATCCTTTTCTAAGAAGTCTGTGGCATACCGTCATTCCGGGCTTAGACCCGGAATCCAGGAAACACACTTTCGTCAACAACTTAGTTGCATACACTGGATTCCGGATCCCGGCCCGGAATGACGGTATGCCACAGACTTATTAGAAGAGGATGCAAGTAAGTATTTGGCCGATTGCGGATATTCATTTAATATTTATTCTCATCCAACCGATTTGCGGATGAACCCCTGAAAGATGGTGTACCGTAATTCCGGAGTTGTCGGTAGTTCGTATGGTTCTTCTTCTTGTAGAGGTCGATAAAAACAAAAGGGGAGCGTATCGGAATCAGATGGTTTCATCTTTTCGATACGCTCCCTTTTTATTGGATTTAATCGCGGTTTCAGTTTTGAGCCTTGTTTATGTGCTCTTTTATTTTTTGTACGTAAGCGTCGATGGCGGCAACGGCCGTGATGTTGACGACGTCGCGTACGGAACACTCGAAGTCGGTGAAGTGGATAGGCTTGTTGAGTCCCATCTGGATGGGACCTATTATCTCGGCGTCGGGATTGAGGGCCTGCAGCAGTTTGTAAGAACTGTTCGCGCTGGACAGGTTGGGGAACACAAGCGTGTTGACGTCTTTGCCCTTTAATCGTGTGAATGGATATTTTGCATCGCGCAACTTCGTGTTGAGGGCGAAGTTAACCTGCATTTCACCGTCGATGGCAAGTTCGGGATAGCGGTTTTGCATTTCGTCGACTGCGGCATGCACCTGTGCGGGGTTGCCGTCGTCGTCTGTTCCGAAGTTTGAATAGCTTATCATAGCTATCGTCGGCTCGTCGTTGAAGAACCTTACCGTGTCGGCGCTCAAGCGGGCTATGTCGGTAAGCACGTCTTTGTTCGGCAGGCGGTTGATGAGAGTGTCGGCCATGTAGAGTACGCCGCGCTTCGAGTTGATGATGTGCATTGTTGCGAAATGTGAATAGCCGGGGCGTATTCCGATGACTTCCTTGGCCACCTTTATCGTGTTTGAGTATTTTGTGTACAGGCCTGTTATGAACGCGTCGGCGTCGCCGGTTTCTACCATCATTATGCCGAAGTAGTTGCGCTCGAACATCTTGTCGTTGGCTTCCTGGAACGTGTAGCCTTGGCGTCGGCGTTTGTCGGCCAGTATGCGGGCGTAGCGTTCTCGGCGGTCGTTCTCGCGGTCGTGGCGCAGGTTGACGATTTCCACTCCGTCAAGGTTGAGGTCAAGTTCTTTTGCGAGTTTGGCTATGCGCTCGTCGTTGCCTAAAAGTATGGGGTGGCATATACCTTCGTTCTTTGCCTGCACTGCGGCCTTCAGCATCGTTGGGTGGATGGCTTCGGCGAACACCACGCGTTGCGGGTGGCGGCGTGCGGTGTCGTATAGGTTCTGGGTGAGCTTCGTCTCTTGTCCGAGCATTTCGCGCAAGCGGTTTTTGTACTCGTCCCAATCGGTTATCGTCCTGCGTGCCACACCGCTTTCAATCGCCGCCTTGGCCACGGCGGCCGAAACTTCGGTTATGAGGCGTGGGTCGACTGGTTTCGGAATGAAATATGTCGGGCCGAATGTCAGTTTGTTTACCTGGTATGCGTCATTGACAACGTCGGGCACGGGCTGTTTCGCAAGGTCGGCGATGGCCTTTACTGCGGCCATTTTCATCTCTTCGTTGATGGCTGTTGCGTGTACGTCCAAGGCGCCGCGGAAAATGTATGGGAAGCCTATGACGTTGTTTATCTGGTTGGGGTAGTCTGAACGCCCTGTGCTCATGAGGACGTCGGGACGGCTGGCCAAGGCGTCTTCGTATGAAATCTCCGGCACGGGGTTGGCCAGGGCGAAAACGATCGGCTTATCGGCCATTGAGCGCACCATGTCTTGCGATAGCACGTTGCCTTTTGACAGGCCGACGAATACGTCGGCGCCTTTTACTGCCTCCTCGAGCGTGTGGATGTCGCGGCGCTCGGTGGCGAATAGGCGTTTTTGTTCGGTCAGGTTCTCACGGTCGGTCGTGATGACTCCTTTTGAGTCGAGCATAACGATGTTCTCTTTACGTGCGCCGAGTGCGACGTAAAGTTTTGTGCACGATATGGCGGCCGCGCCCGCGCCGTTGACAACGATTTTCACGTCGGCAATGTTTTTGCCTGCCACTTCGAGGGCGTTTTTCAGTCCGGCGGCCGATATTATCGCTGTGCCGTGCTGGTCGTCGTGCATCACGGGGATGTCGAGCGTGCGTTTCAGCCGCTCTTCAATATAGAAACATTCGGGCGCCTTGATGTCTTCAAGGTTTATTCCTCCGAATGTCGGGGCGATGCGTTCTACGGCTTCGCAGAATTTCTCAGGATCCTTTTCGGCTACTTCAATGTCGAACACGTCTATGCCTCCGTAAATCTTGAAGAGCAGTCCTTTGCCCTCCATGACAGGCTTGCCGCTTATCGCGCCGATGTCGCCGAGCCCGAGAACGGCCGTACCGTTGCTTATGACGGCTACGAGATTGCCCTTGTCGGTGTATTTGTAGGCGTCGTCAGGCGTTTTCTGTATTTCAAGGCAAGGGAATGCCACTCCCGGCGAATATGCCAGGCTGAGATCTGTTTGTGTGCTGTAAGGTTTGGTGGGTTTTACCTCGATTTTTCCGGGTTTGCCGCTACTATGGTATTCAAGTGCGGCCTCTTTCGTGATATTGACCATAAATTCTATGTTTTAAATGGTTTGAAGAAGTTTGATTTTTTACACCAAACTTTTAACTTTTAGTTTACATATACCTTTTTACCTTTTCAAAAAAGCTCTTGCAAATGTAGGAAAAATATTTGAAGCCAAATAGTTTTTTAGAAATAATTTATTAACTTTGCACATAAATTAGATGATTCTTATGCGCAAGACAAGCAACATTACCGCTTATCGTGAAAGTCTTAAGATGCGGATTCTTGACACGGCAATGTCCCTTTTCAAGGAAAGGGGGATAAAGGCCGTGCGCATGGATGACATTGCCACTGAAATGGCGATATCCAAGCGTACGCTTTATGAAATTTACAGTAACAAGGAGGATTTACTGTTTGAATGTGTGAGGAATGAGAATGAAGCTTTGACGAGGGCTATAGCCGATTATGCGGAAGAGGCCGAAAACGAAATGGCTGTTGTGGCGTTTTTCATAAAGATGCGTCTTAAGGATTTGGGCTCCATCAATCCGTTGTTTTTTACCGAGATGGAGAAGTATGAGCGGATATTGGCTTTTTTTAAGGAGAACAGCGAGAGGCAGGCGGCCCATTCGCGTGAGTTTATGCAGAAGGGCATTGAGCATGGCTTTTTTCGGAACGACCTGAATTATGACATAATCAACCGCATGGGCGACGCGGCGATGAATTATGTGATGCGTACCCGCTTGTATGAAAAATATAAGCTGAACGAGATTTTTCATACTTTTGTAGTTGTGTTCCTTCGTGGTTGTTGCACGGAGAAGGGGCTTGCTTATCTTGACAAGTTTACGGCGGAATAGTCTGCGGCAATCTGACATGCAAGCGCAGTGGAGCGATTATATGAGTTGGAAATTCTTTAACCCAAATCAGTCATTAATATTTTCGTGGAAAAGGTCTGACCGATACTAGCAAACTGGTACAGGCCCATTATAGGAAGGAACGCAACCGGATTTTAGACCTATTTTCATTGCTAAAAACAATAGAAAAAGGCGACTTTTTAGAGCCGCCTTTACTTGTAAATATCTGATTTTCAGTGTTTTAACTTTCAGAGCGGTAAACGAGGCTCGAACTCGCGACCCCCAGCTTGGGAAGCTAGTGCTCTACCAACTGAGCTATTACCGCAAACTCCTTTTGGAGCCGATACCGGGACTCGAACCCGGGACCTATTCATTACGAATGAATTGCTCTACCAACTGAGCCATATCGGCTTTAATTTTTCAGCGGTGCAAAGGTAATACTTTTATTTCTTTCAAAAAAGACTTTGCTTTATTATTTCGCTACGATTAACAAATATTAGTAAATAATGCACGCTCGGCGGATTCCATAAGCATCTGCATGGGGGATTATCGCCTATAAGTATGCTAAATTTTAAACCAAATTATGGAGACGGCCCCCACTTAACCCTATGATTTGCGCCAGTGGCACGATTATCCGTTTGGGCCGGCGGCAAAAGTAAAGATCAACCTCACTTAACAACGGTGGCCTTGATTATCCTTATGTCTTCTTTCGGACGCGCGTTGGCATCAGTGTCGGCCCACTCTATTTCCTTAACCACGTCAAGCCCGCCGACCACTTCGCCGAATACGGTATACTGCCCGTCGAGATGGGGCGCGCCGCCGCGTGCCTTGTAGACCTCCCTTACCTCGGGTGTCAGCTTAACTACGCCGCCCGTCTGCTTATCGAGCCGCAACTGCACGTCGTCAAGCATGGCGTCGTTGAACCTGCGGCCATGCACTATATAAAACTGCGACGCCGACGACTCGCGCTCCGGGTTGGCACCGTCGCCCTCGCGCGCAGCCGCCACGGCGCCCCGCTTGTGGAACAGCTGCGGATAGCGTATCTCGGCCGGCAGTTTGTAACCTTCGGGCGAACCGCCGAGCAACTGCCCGGGGGATGCATGGCGGCTGGCACTGTCGCCCGACTGTATCATGAAGTTGTAAACAACACGGTGGAACAGCAAGCCGTCGTAGAAGCCATCCTCCACCAGTTTTATGAAATTGTCCCTGTGGCGTGGCGTCTCGTCATAAAGGGCGATGCGTATGTCGCCCTTCGTCGTTTCGAGCAAGACCTCGCGGGTTGCCGTCTGCGCGCCGGCGCTTACGGCCGCCACGCACGCGGCGGCCGACAGAAGAGCCGCCTTAAGGCCGAACAGCCTATGAATTGCTTTCTTCATCATATATCCTGTCGAAAAACAGCCTAAGCTTAGCCGGCTGTATTATCAGTTCCCTTATTTCCTTAAGATGCGCCTCGTTGTCCGAACCCGGAATCCACAAGCGCATGTAGCCGTGGCCTGAGTACTTGTTGTCAAGATGCTCGTTGAACCTGCGCCACTGCGCCTCCCTGCCCAATTCAGGATAACGGTCGAGCCCGAATTGTATGGTGCGCCTGAACACAGTCTCAGGCTCAAGCTCGCGGTCGGCCTCGGCCACTATCTTGCCGTAGACGCTGCGCGGAGCGTGCGAGGCCGAGGCGCGGTGGTCCTCGACGGCCTCTTTCATTATCTTTATCTTATCGGGCGAGAACCACTTCCTCAGCCGCGCGTCGGCGGCGAGAATCCTGCCGCCCGTTACGTGGTGGACGGCGCGCGGCCCCTCAAGCCCCAAGTCGTGGTAAGCGGCTATGGCGTAAGCCATGTCCACGTCGGCGCCGATGCTCCGCGCGAGCCTGACCGACTTGTTTATCACCCTCGTTACGTGAGGCAGGCCGTGGGCCTTGTCGAAATTGGCGTAGCGCGGCAGTATCTCGGCCTCGACAAACGTCATAAGATCTAAGTTAACATTGTTCATCATGACCTACTGCTGTCTGGATTAAATTTAACGTATTGGAACACATGATTGGATAAATCCTTGCAAATATACGATTAAATGTTTACTTTTGCAAGTTATTTCACGTCAAATGGAAGAAAAAAACGTTACACCCAACTCGCTTAAGGCCTGGCTGCTGGCCGCCCGGCCTAAGACGCTCACGGGCGCGGCCGTGCCGGTAATGATAGGGCTGGCTCTGGCTTACGCCGACGGCGGAGCCCAACGGTTCAACACGACGGCGGCCGTGCTGTGCGCCCTGTTCGCCTTCATCATGCAGATAGACGCCAACTTCGTGAACGACTACTTCGACTACGTGCGCGGCAACGACGACGACACGCGCCTGGGGCCGCGCCGGGCCTGCGCCCAAGGATGGGTGTCGGTGAAGAGCATGAAACTCGCAATAGCGCTCACCACGCTCGCGGCCTGCTGCGCGGGACTGCCGCTGGTGGCCTACGGCGGCATGGAGATGATAGCCGTGGGCGCGGCCTGCGTGCTGTTCTGCTTCCTCTACACCACCACCCTCTCCTACCTTGGCCTGGGCGACGTGCTCGTGCTCGTGTTCTTCGGACTTGTGCCCGTGTGCCTCACTTACTATCTGCAGACGGGCACCGTCACGCTTGAGGCCGTACTGGCGTCGCTCGCGTGCGGCTTCGTGATAGACACGCTGCTGCTTGTCAACAACTACCGCGACATCGACAACGACGCGCGCGCCGGCAAGAGGACGCTTGTCGTTATGATAGGCGCGCGCCGCGGCCGACTGGCATACCTTTGGGCCGGCTACGCGGCATACATAATCGGCCTGTCGTTCATCTTCTTCGGGCATACCGGGGCGGCCATCCTGCCGCTGGCCTACACCAGCCTGCACTACGCGGCCTACCGCCGCATGGTGAGGATAAACAAGGGCAAGGCCCTCAACAAGGTGCTCGGCCTTACGGCGCGCAACATGTTCATCTACGGCTTGCTCGTAGCCGCCGGCTTCCTGCTCGGCTGACTTCTTCAACGTCCGCTTACGCCTTGCCGTCCGGCAAGGCGTAAGCAATATACGCAAAACGGCGGCATTATGACACTTCGACTTCACCAAAGATTTCCGACGGAATAAGAATAAAGCCCGGCGGAAAACGTGCTTGGTTTTCAAAAAAAGCATCTGCCGTGAACCACAAACATACACATTACGACGCAAAACACGGCTTGTTACACACCGAAACAAGTCGTTTTAACTTGCGTTACAACCGTTATTGACAAGCCAAACCTCATGTTTTGGCAATAGGCACGGACTATTTTCATGCCGAAAAACACATTCCATGCCCGTAAACAATGCCGCAGGCATGCACACAAAAGGCAAAATCGCACGTAACGCATTATTCCACAACGCACTACGCTTGCACGCCCCACAACGCGGTATTCACGTACAAAATACGTTCATTTCAAAAAAAGCCGCTTCCACAGCGTCAAGGTTTTTCAGAAAGTAAGCGCAAGGGCCGTTTCAGCGCGCAACATGTCAACATGCCTCAACACACCGCCGAGCCGCCGGCGGCCGTGGCTGCTCGGCGGTGCGCAGCCGGAGCAAAAAAGCGCCGACAACGCATAAAAAACAACCATTGTCTTGGATATTACGTCTTATTGGAGTAACTTTGCCGACGGAAAATCAAGAGACATGATTCAGCAATACCCGTCACAACTGTTCGGCAAGGCCGTGGCCGAGCTGTCGAGCCTGCCCGGGATAGGGCAGAAAACGGCCTTGCGGCTCGCCCTGTTCCTGCTCAGGCAGGACAAGGACAAGGTGGAACGGTTTGCCAGGACGATAAGCGACATGCGGCAGGAAATAAAACGTTGCAAAGTGTGCCACAACATAAGCGACACCGACGTCTGCCCGATATGCGCCGACAAGCGCCGCGACGGCACGACCGTATGCGTGGTTGAGAACGTGCAGGACGTAATCGCCATCGAGAACACCCAGCAGTACAACGGACTGTACCACGTCCTGGGCGGAGTCATATCGCCAATGGACGGAACGGGGCCCGGCGACCTCGAGATAGGCTCGCTGGCGGAAAGGGTCTCGGCAGGCGGCGTAAACGAAGTGATACTGGCGCTAAGCTCGACGATGGAGGGCGACACCACCAACTTTTACATATACCGCAAGCTCGCCCCCACCGGCGTTAAACTCAGCGTGATAGCCAGGGGCATATCCGTAGGCAACGAGCTGGAGTACACCGACGAAGTGACACTCGCAAGGTCGATAATCAACCGCGTGCCGTTCGACGGAGGACGGTAGGCCGGGCGGAACCACGCTCCACGGAAAACAAGCAACCCAATATGAAAAGGACAAGAAACATACTACTGGCCGGAATGTACGCCGCCGTCACAGTATCGCTGGCTGCAGTGGCGCTGTTCGAGACGGGCGTGCTAACACCCGGACAGCTCGAATGCGGCACCAACGCAGAGTTCCTGGCCGAATCGGTCATGGAAATACTGACGATATGCACCATTCCACTGGCTCTAAGGCTGTTCAAGTTCAAGAAAGTAAGCGCCGCCCTCGCGTCAGGACGCGAAAGGGCGCTGCTCAGGTGGGGCGGCCTCAGGATGGCGATGCTCTGCGTGCCGATGACCGCCAACACGCTGCTATACTACCTCTTCGGCCTCAACGTAGCATTCGGCTACATGGGCATGATATGCCTCTTATGCCTCGTATTCATCTACCCAAGCACGGCGCGGTGCACGGCTGAAACAAACGACAAGGAATGAAGCTTTCGGTAATCATTGTAAGCTACAACGTCAAGCACTACCTGCGCCAGTGCGTCGACAGCCTGCTGAAGGCCGTCGACGGCATGGACGCCGAAATATGCGTAATCGACAACCACTCGAAAGACGGCTCCATAGGCGCGCTCAGGCATTACGGCAAGCGTGTCAGGCTGATAGCGAGCAACCACAACAACGGCTTCGCCAAGGCCAACAACATAGCCATAAGGCAGACCTCGGGCGAATACGTCCTGCTGCTCAATCCCGACACTTTCGTGGGGGAATCGTCGCTAAAAGCCTGCGTAGACTTCATGGACGCCCACCCCGAGGCCGGCGGACTGGGCGCGCAGATGCTGAAGAGCGACGGAGGCAAAGCCCTTGAGAGCCGCCGCGGACTGCCAACGCCGATGACGTCGTTCTACAAGATGTGCGGCCTGTGCGCCAAGTTTCCGGCCGACAGGCGTTTCGGCAAATACTACATGTGCGGCATGCCGTGGGACGAGCCGGGCCGCATCGAGGTCATAAGCGGTGCCTTCTTCATGGCCAGGAGGTCGGCCCTCGACAAAATCGGGCTGCTCGACGAGGACTTCTTCATGTACGGAGAGGACATCGACTTGTCATACCGCCTGCTGAAGGGCGGCTACGAAAACTGGTACATCCCGGCAAGGATACTCCACTACAAGGGCGAAAGCACGCAGAAGTCATCATTCAGGTACGTCCACGTGTTCTACGAAGCCATGCTCATATTCTTCCGCAAGCATTACGGCCACCTCAGCTTCTGGCTCTGCATCCCCATAAAAACGGCCATATACGTAAAGGCCACGTTCGCCCTGGCAAGGATGCTCACCGACAACGTAAACAAGACTCTTGGCTTCGCACACAAGAAACGCAAGAAAAGCCCGCGCTACATGTTCATCGGCTCGGGCCGCGCACTGAAAAACTGCCGCGACATTGCAGCAAGAAACGGGCTTGACGCCGAGTTCTTCGAATCAGACGAGACCACCAATAAGGAGGGGCACAAAAAATTCATGCCGCACGCGACCGACGCAGCCCCATGCTACATAGTCTACGACGTAAACTCATACAAGTACGAAACAATACTTGACATATTCGCCGACAACAACGACCCCAACATACTCATCGGAACGTTCCACCCCAAATACAATATAATAATAACGGATAATGAGACAATAAGCTGATGCACGGAAAACTACCTATAGTACGCCTGCGGGCCCTCGAACCCGAAGACCTCGACACCCTATACGGCATTGAAAACGACATGAGCCTTTGGAACGACGGCGTCACCAGCGTGCCCTACTCGCGGTACGTACTTTACGATTACATAGCCAACACAAGCAACGACATTTACGCCGACCGCCAAGTACGCATGATGATAGAGAACGCGGAACACGAAGTGGTCGGCATCGTAGACCTAATCAACTTCGACCCCAAACACCTCAGGGCGGAAATCGGAATCGTAATAAAACGCGGCTTCAGGAACATGGGCTTCGCACAGTCGGCGGTAAACCGAATCAAAGACTATTCGCTAAACATTCTCCACCTGCACCAACTCTACGCATGCGTCGACAAAGACAACCAACAGTCGGTAAGACTGTTCGAACATTGCGGCTTTACACGCTCAAACGAGCTGAAAGACTGGCTTTTCGACGGCAAAAAATACCATGACGCATTGTTTATGCAACTTTTTTTGTAAAAAATCAGAATAATATTTGGCGGTATGGAAAAATATGCGTACCTTTGCAACCGCAATTGAGACAGATACCTATAAGGTGCGTTAGTTCAGCCTGGTTAGAATGCCTGCCTGTCACGCAGGAGGTCACGGGTTCGAGTCCCGTACGCACCGCAAAGGAAAGACGAAAATTGCACTAATAGGTGCGTTAGTTCAGCCTGGTTAGAATGCCTGCCTGTCACGCAGGAGGTCACGGGTTCGAGTCCCGTACGCACCGCAAGGTTTCAGAGACAAATGAATGTCTACGAGTGACAAAGCCCACAAAATCAATGATTTGTGGGCTTTGTTTTTTCCTTTTAGAGCCATTCCGAAGAAAACAAATGGGGTCGGTCCGAAAATCCTTTTTCTTTGATCTCGTCGTTGTTAATTGGATATTGTGATACGACCTTCGAATTTTTATATAACTTTTTATCAATATAATTTTTTTGTTGCTCTTGTTGTGCTAATTCATTTATCATATCTATAAAAAGGTATAGAAACTTGTTACCTTCTTCATGCCAAGCATTAGGATCTAAAAATTTCTTGATAATGTCAGTGTACATATTTTCTTTATAATAATTATCTGAAATCATAGAAAATATGTTGAAAGATATATCACTGTCATTTTTTAGAGTAAGGTATGTGTCGTATGTTTTCTTAAAGTCTTCAGACTCAAGAAAGTCTAAAATTCTATTTTGGTTGGAAGTGTTTATATTGCACATTTTCAGTTGTTGTAAGTGTGGATTTTTATTATTTCTTTGTTTTCTTCAAATTCGGAAAAGATGCGGAAATCTGTGTCGGTTGCCGCGTCTGTTTTTGTATGCAAAGATAAGATATATCTTTGATAATGTTCGATATTTATTTCCTCAAAGTTGATGTATGGAGGCATGAATATAGCTGTCAGTGTTCGTTGGCGGAATTACTTTGAGTGGAACGGCTATGGTAACAGTTTCAAACGACGGCCTTTCAGTTTGCAAGAAATGACTTTTCGTCTTTTAAAAGGCAACGTTTTATAGTCAAAAAGAAATGGTTTGCGAATTACACAAACGGAACTTGAGAGTTAGAAGTGACTCTAACTCTTCTTTATAAGCCCCGATATTGTCGAAGAAATCCTTGACGGCTTGCCTGGATTTTTC
>CALUIJ010000001.1 GCA_944320675.1 uncultured Prevotella sp. | reverse complement strand
AAAAATTCAGGCAAGCCGTCAAGGATTTCTTCGACAATATCGGGGCTTATAAAGAAGAGTTAGAGTCACTTCTAACTCTCAAGTTCCGTTTGTGTAATTCGCAAACCATTTCTTTTTGACTATATATATATTTAAGTTGTACCTTTTTCGCCAAATAAGACGTGCCGCAAATATATCGCAAATAAGAGATAAAAAAAGCCCATAGAAAAGGCATAGAAACCCAAAAAGCCATGAACGCAAAAGCGTGCAACTCATTGAACTGCACGCTTTTGCTTGCGATTTTGTATGTCTTTACCTGTCGGAATCACTTCACATTTCCAATCCATAGTCTACAATGATACCCTCCCCAAGAATATAATGAAAGATATTTGTTCTCAAAACCTTTAAGTTTCCATTCAATATCCCAATTATTCCAAATATGGCATGTCCATTCAGGATGTTTGTCATCAGCACAAGTCTGATTAACTAACTTTTGCTGTAACTTCTTGAACCATCGATTCTGGATATTGTCTCTTGCGAATACTAATTCCACAAACGCATTCCACTTTTCCGGCGTGTCAAAAGCGTCATCGCCCTTTGTAACATTTCTTCGGTCATAATTTATCGTTATAATTTATAAGGTTTTGCATTTCATCTGATATTGTCTTAAAAACTCACGCAGGGCGTGATTTGTCGGTGGCAAAGCTTGCTTGCAATCCTCCAGCCACTGGTAAATAAAGCCGTCAAAAGTCCTTACATCCACTTTCATCGGTAGCGTCAGAGGTAATTTTTTGGGGAAATAAGGCGGCCGTTCCTTAGTCTGTGCGCTTGGCATTTTTCCGTCATTGGGAGCAAGATACACCACACGGAAGCGCACATTTTCCCTTTCGTAAAAGCCACCATCGGTTTCTCGTGTCCGAGAATATATTGCGTAATGCCAATAGCGGTATAATTGATTAGGTCGGTCAACCGCCCAATTTGACTTGTTTTCTATCACGACAACGGCTAAAGGACTTTCTCTTGTCAATAGCAAATCGACTTGTCCGTCTTCCCTATCCACCTTCCAACGCTCCTTGTTGAAATCATCTGAAACACTGATGCCCAATCTTTTCAGAAACAACTTGAGAAAAAGATTGCCTTGCTCGTGCATTTCGTTAGGTTCAAGCAAGAATTTCAATATACGGCTTTGGTTGGTTTCGTCAATTTTCACATGACATATTTCCAACAATTTGAACACGTTAAAGTTATGTCCGTCTGCCGTATTCGCATTCCTGTCGTCATCAAGCATCTTCGCAAAATCAGGAAGCGATGCCATTATATCACGCAAGGCCGATATGTACGACACCTCTTCCGCAGTTTTAAGCGAAAAAATATCATTAACTACATTCCCATATTCCGACAGGTTCTTACTTGACAAATCACAGTATAGTTGTTCCATTTCCACAATAAAATCCTTTTGCCTTTTACTTGCATCGGTATTTATGGTGACAAAAGGATTTATCACTTCGTCAAACAGAACGTCAATATTTATATTTTCTTGTTCCTGCATAGTATCAGTTATTTGCGGTAAAACACGTAACATATTAGTTTTAGATGAAACCGTGTTGGCTACTATTTGCAAATATAATAAATTCTCAAACATCTGCCAACATAATTAAAATATTATTTTTCAAAGACGATTTATAGATGTTCATTCCGTCAGACGGTAAAGTGAATATGAAGCACATTGAAAGCAAACAGGTGGTTGCGTGCGGCGTTGTAAAATGCCGCCTTCTGCGTCGTGAAGGTTACCTTTTACGCCCTAAAAGGTAGCCTTTTGCCGTCTGAAAGACTGCCTTTTGCCGATGGCAAGTTAATTTATGAATATGAAATAATCATACGCCAAATGCGTTGTTTGCCGGAACGGTTTACGTGTCTTATTCGGGCCTCCGTCCCTCTTCGTTTCCAATTTACTTGTCCGTGTTTTTTATGTTTTATTAATATCGGTACGCAATCTGAATGTTGCGTGATAGTCGGCCGGCATGTGTGCGGTATGGCGTAATACAAGCGCCGCAGTGAGTGTTGTACGGGGCTGTTCGGCATGATTTTTTACCGTAATACGGGTAGAGCCAAAAAACAAACTTACAATGTCAAAAAAGTAAGAACTTATATTTGCCCAAACAGCCGTAAATGCTTAACTTTGCAGCCGTAAAGAATAATGTTTAACGATGGCCAAGTATTTGTCGATATTGTTTGCGTGCATGGTGGTTGCGTTGTCAACGTTGCCATGCTTCCTCATGGACAAATGCTTGTTCAGCGGGGTCGTTGCGTCGTGTGACAGCCAGTCGGGTCAAGATGACGACGACGGTGGATGCGACTGCTGTTCGCCTTTCATGCATTGCAGCACGTGCCCCGGCTGCGTCAGGCCGGTCACGGTCGTGTTCGCGAGAAGCGTAAAGCCGACGCCGCAACGCCGTCATTCCACTTACGTAGAACCTTTGGTTTGGACGGAAAGCGCGTCCGAATGGAAACCACCGAGATTCTGATTCCGGCTTTATTATGCGCCGTGCCGTTTGACGTTGCGGCATAGCGTGGCACGCCTATGCACGGTTCGCGTAGGCGTAACGTCGGCTCCGTGTCTTGGGGTGGGGCGGCCATGTGTGCACCTCGGAAGGCGCAAGGGGCTTAATATACATTCAAGTTACATTATTGCATAATTAGGAAAATCAATGATTAAAAGAATATTTATAATCGCGGTCTTGGCCGTGACGGCTATTGCCGTGCACGCTCAAAATACGTTTGAGGCCGTAATCACCGAGCAAGGCAGCGGTGAACCATTGGTAGGAGTTACCGTAAAAGTTTCAGGTACGAACATTATGGCCGTGTCGGGTGCGGACGGCAAACTGACCGTTACGGGCATACCAGACGGCCGCCATACGCTGACATTCAGCTATATAGGCTACGAGGACGAGGCTTGCGAATATTCGTTCCCCCTTCAGGACGGCGGCCCCGTCGCCGTGTCGATGCACGAGGACGAAGAGGAATTGGGCGAGATTGTAGTGCAGACCATGCGCGGCACTCGCACGATAGAGCGTGTGCCTACGCGCATCGAGTTCATATCGGGCGAGGAACTCGACGAGAAATCAAGCATGAAGCCTGGCGACATACGCATGCTTTTGAGCGAAAGCACGGGCATAGCCACCCAGCAGACTTCGGCAATATCGGGCAATGCGGCCATACGCATACAAGGACTTGACGGACGCTACACGCAGATATTGAAAGACGGTTTCCCCACATTCGCAGGAGCTGCGAGCGGATTAGGACTGCTGCAGACCCCTCCGCTCGACTTAAAGCAGGTGGAAATAGTGAAAGGCTCGTCGTCGACGCTGTACGGAGGGGGCGCCATAGCCGGACTGGTAAACCTCATATCGAAGACTCCAGGCGAGCGCCGCGAGCTTGAAATCCTGCTTAACGGCACGTCGGCAAAGGGGCTTGACGCAAGCGTGTTCTACGCCCAAAGGTTCGGAAAGGTCGGCGCAACGGCCTTGTTCTCGTACAACCGCAACTGGGCCTACGACCCATCGGATACGGGTTTCACCGCAATACCCGAGTTTGACAGGTTTACGTTGAACCCCAAGCTGTTCGTGTACTTCTCTGAAAACACCGACCTGAACGTCGGCCTTAATTCGATGTTTGAGAAACGGACGGGAGGCGACATAAAATATGTAGAGGGCCACGGCGACGACGTACATTCGTATTTCGAGCGCAATGAAACGCAGCGCCATTCGCTTCAGGCGGCGTTCACGCACAGGTTCGGCAGCGTTGACTGTCTCGCCGTTAAGGCAAGCGGCACGTATTATGACCGGAAAATATCTGTGCCGGGATATACGTTCGACGGCAGCCAGGTGTCGACGTTTGCCGAAGCGTCGTTTACGCACACGGCCGAGAGTAACGAATGGGTGGCCGGACTGAACCTGTGGACAGACGATTTCAATGAAAAGAGTCGCGGCGCTGTCGGTGAAAGGGACTACGCACAGACCGTGGCCGGAGCTTTCGTTCAGGACACATGGGCTGCCGCGAAGTGGCTCGATGTAGAGGCAGGCCTGCGCGCCGATTACGTTTTCGACTACGGATGGGCCGTTTTGCCCCGCCTTTCCGCCCTGTTCAAAATCAACGGCAAGCTGTCGTCGCGCGTCGGCGGCGGTTTCGGATACAAGGCTCCTACAATATTCACGGAAGACACCGAGAGGATGCAATATAAGGACGTGTTGCCGATTGACGCCGGTTTCAACAAGCTGGAACGCAGCTACGGCGGCAACTGGGACATAAACTATGTTACGGATATGTTCGGCGGAGAAGTGACGTTGGCCGTCAACCAGCTGTTCTTTTACACGTACATAGCCCATCCGTTGCTGATGAAGCAGGTAGGCAACGGTATGTTCCGCATGGAAAACATAAACGGACACATCGACACGAAGGGGTGTGAAACGAATGTGAAACTCGGTTATAGGGACTTCCACCTGTTCCTCGGTTACACGTTTACCGACGCCGGTACGAGCGGCGACGGCGCACGCCATGACAATTACCTTACGCCGAGGCATAGGTTGAACGCAATACTGATGTACGAGGTTGAGGACGAATGGCGCGTAGGCCTTGAGTCATATTATTACGGAAAGCAGACGCTCAGCGACGGACGCGAAGGCAAGCCGTACACAATGTTCGGCCTGATGGTTGAGAAAATATGGGAGAATTTCTCCGCGTTCTGCAACTTCGAGAACTTCACCGACCGTCGTCAGACACGTTTCGACACAATCTACAACGGCACGATAACAAACCCGGAGTTCCGTGACATCTACGCCCCGCTCGAAGGCTTCATGTTCAATGCAGGGGTGAAAATAAGGCTGTGATTGGACAACAAGAATAAAAACCTTGCGGCCTAAATGGCCGATTTTAGGTGATATAGCGCAGTATGACTGACATGCCAACGGCCTGCTGACAGCCATTTGTGCGACAAAATGTCGTATGGATGGCAGACTTGGGCCGTTGGCATGCGTTTTGTTAAATGTCAAGTGGATAAATTGCGGTCGCAAGGTTATGGGGCGGCTGATAAGACGGACAGCCCCGAGACCTCGAAACCGCATAAACGTAAAACCGAAAAAAATAATAAAAATATAAGATTATGGGAAAGATTATTGGAATAGACTTAGGTACGACTAACTCATGCGTTGCCGTATTCGAGGGCAACGAACCGGTTGTAATAGCCAACAGCGAGGGCAAACGCACTACGCCTTCGGTTGTAGGCTTCGTGAAAGACGGCGAGCGCAAGATAGGCGACCCGGCCAAACGACAGGCCATCACCAATCCGAAGAACACCGTTTACTCAATCAAGCGTTTCATGGGCGAGACTTACGCACAGAGCCAGAAAGAGGCCGAGCGCGTGCCGTTCTCGGTTGTGAACGATGGGGGATACCCCCGCGTTGACATCGACGGCCGCAAATACACTCCGCAGGAAATATCGGCAATGGTTCTCCAGAAAATGAAGAAGACCGCTGAAGACTACCTCGGACAGGAAGTTACCGACGCAGTAATCACTGTGCCGGCATACTTCTCCGACTCGCAGCGCCAGGCTACAAAAGAGGCCGGGCAGATAGCCGGACTCAACGTGCGCCGTATCGTCAACGAGCCTACGGCCGCAGCACTGGCCTACGGCGTTGACAAGGCCAACAAGGACATGAAGATTGCCGTGTTCGACCTCGGCGGCGGTACTTTCGATATATCAATATTGGAGTTCGGCGGCGGCGTGTTCGAGGTGCTCTCAACCAACGGCGACACCCACCTCGGCGGCGACGACTTCGACCAGGTTATCATCGACTGGCTCGTAAACGGCTTCAAGGCCGACGAGGGCATCGACCTCTCTAAGGATCCGATGGCCATGCAACGCCTGAAGGAAGCTGCCGAGAAGGCCAAGATAGAACTGTCAAGCTCGAGCACTACGGAGATCAACCTGCCGTACATCACGGCCGAAGGCGGAGTGCCCAAGCACTTGGTAAAGAACCTTACGCGCGCCCAGTTCGAGCAGTTGGCTCACTCGCTCATCCAGGCTTGCCTCGTTCCGTGTCAAAACGCCATACGCGACGCCAAGCTGACAACTTCGGACATCGACGAGGTTATACTCGTGGGCGGCTCAAGCCGTATCCCCGCTGTGCAGGAGCTGGTTAAGAACTACTTCGGCAAGGAGCCTTCAAAGGGCGTCAACCCCGACGAGGTGGTAGCCGTAGGCGCAGCCATCCAGGGCGCAATCCTCAACAAGGAGAGCGGCGTAGGCGACATCGTGCTGCTCGACGTAACACCGCTTACGCTCGGTATCGAGACAATGGGCGGCGTAATGACCAAGCTCATCGACGCCAACACCACCATACCGTGCAAGAAGAGCGAAGTGTTCTCAACCGCCGTCGACAACCAGACGGCCGTAAC